>JBEGTK010000087.1:0-4273 GCA_041179445.1 Actinomycetota bacterium
TGCGGTCAACCCATACCTGGCGATGGAATCTGTCGAGCAGATGGTTAAGCCTGGTCAGATCTCGGGCATCACCGTCGAATATGCTCAGAAGAACCTGATCAAGGGCCTCGGCAAGGGCGTTCTGAAGATCATGTCGAAGATGGGAATCTCGACAGTTTCTTCTTACTCAGGTGCACAGACCTTCGAGGCAATCGGTCTAAGCCAAGAGTTCGTCGACACCTACTTCACCGGCACCACCAGCCAGCTTGGCGGTATCGGCATCGAAGTTATTCACGACGAAATCAACTCGCGCCACACCGCTGCATATCCAGTTGAAGGTGCAACCAACGTTCACCAGCAGCTCGAAACCGGTGGCGAGTACCAGTGGCGCCGCGAAGGCCCACCGCACCTATTCAACCCAGAGACTGTCTTCAAACTTCAGCACTCGACTCGCACCAAGCGATACGACATCTTCCGCGAGTACACGAAGCTGGTCGACGACCAGGCTGAAAACCTGATGACCTTGCGCGGCCTCTTCACTCTCCGTGAGGGTGTTCGCCCGGCAGTATCAATCGACGAGGTTGAACCGGTTTCGGCAATCGTAAAGCGATTCTCAACCGGTGCGATGTCATACGGTTCGATTTCTCCTGAGGCTCACGAGACTCTCGCAATCGCAATGAACTCAATCGGCGCAAAGTCGAACACCGGCGAGGGCGGCGAAGACGTTGAGCGTTTGCTAGACCCAACCCGTCGCTCGGCAATCAAGCAGGTCGCATCTGGTCGCTTTGGCGTAACCAGCATGTACCTGTCACATGCCGACGACATCCAGATCAAGATGGCTCAGGGAGCAAAGCCTGGTGAGGGTGGCCAGCTGCCTCCAAACAAGGTTTACCCGTGGATCGCCAAGACTCGTCACTCGACTCCGGGTGTCGGTCTGATTTCACCACCTCCTCACCACGACATCTATTCGATCGAAGACCTAAAGCAGTTGATCTTCGACGTAAAGCGCGCTAATCGTGCTGCTCGCGTTCACGTGAAGCTTGTTTCGCAGGTTGGCATCGGAACCGTTGCCGCCGGTGTGGCGAAAGCTAAGGCCGACGTGATCTTGGTTTCTGGCCACGATGGCGGTACCGGCGCTAGCCCGCTGAACTCACTCAAGCACGCTGGAACCCCTTGGGAGTTAGGACTTGCCGAGGCACAGCAGACCCTGATGCTGAACGGGCTTCGTGACCGCGTTTCAGTTCAGGTTGATGGTCAGATGAAGACCGGCCGCGACGTAATCATCGCTGCTTTGCTCGGCGCCGAAGAGTTTGGCTTTGCTACCGCTCCGCTGGTTGTCGAGGGCTGCATCTTGATGCGCGTCTGTCACCTAGACACCTGCCCGGTTGGTGTTGCAACTCAGAACCCAGCCCTTCGCTCGCGTTTCACCGGAAAGCCTGAATTCGTCGTCAACTTCTTCGAGTTCCTAGCTGAAGAAGTTCGCGAGTACCTGGCTGCACTAGGTTTCCGCAGTCTTGACGAGGCAATCGGTCACGCAGAGCTAATCGATGTAAACCGCGCAATTCAGCACTGGAAGGCCGATGGTCTAGACCTGACTCCAATCCTGGCAAGCCCAGCGGTCTCGGCAGATGCCTCGCGTCGCCGCATCACCGTTCAAGACCACGAGCTTGAAAAGCACTTTGACCACAAGTTGATTGCTCAGGCCGGCCCTGCTCTTGAAGACGCAAAGCCGGTAACCATCGAGCTCGACATCACCAACGTCGACCAGGCGGTTGGCACCATGCTTGGCAATGAACTGACCAAGCGCTACGCAGCTGATGGCCTGCCAGAGGCAACCATCGATGTTCGCTTGCGCGGTTCTGCCGGTCAATCATTCGGTGCTTTCGTGCCGAAGGGCATCAAGTTGACTCTCGAGGGCGACTCAAACGACTACGTTGGTAAGGGCCTTTCGGGCGGAATGATTGTCGTTCGCCCAGACCGCGGAAGCGTTTTCCCTGCTGAGCAGAACATCATCGCCGGAAACGTTATCGGCTATGGTGCAACCAGCGGAACCATGTTGCTTCGCGGCATCGTGGGTGAGCGATTCTTGGTTCGCAACTCAGGCGTTACCGCTGTTGCCGAAGGCTGTGGAGACCACGCTCTCGAATACATGACCGGTGGTGTTGCTGTGATTCTGGGTAGAACCGGCCGCAACCTCGGTGCAGGTATGTCTGGTGGCGTCGCCTACATCTACAAACTTCGTGGAGATCGCGTAAACCACGAAGCTTTGGCCGCTGGCGAACTGCACATCGGTGAACTTGAAGCAATTGACGCAACTCGCTTGAAGGCAATTCTCGAGCTGCACGTTGCCGAGACCGGTTCGGTTTTGGCTGAAGGCATCTTGGCGAACTTCGAGGCCGAACTTGCTAACTTCACCCGCGTCTTGCCACGCGACTACGCAAGCGTGCTTGCAATTCGTGCAAAGGCAACCGACAACGGCATTGACCCAGACAGCGATTCTGTCTGGCAAGAGATTCTGGAGGTCACCAATGGCTGATCCACGTGGATTCCTCAAAACCACCCAGCGCGAGACTGCACAACGTCGCCCGGTAGCGGTTCGAATCATGGACTGGAAAGAAGTCTATGAACGCCGCGAGCAGGGCGTGGTTGTCAACCAGGCGAGCCGCTGCATGGATTGTGGCGTGCCGTTCTGTCACCAGGGATGCCCTCTAGGCAACCTAATTCCCGAGTGGAACGACCTCGTATGGCGCAATGATGGCAAGAATGCCATCGAGCGCCTTCACGCAACCAACAACTTCCCGGAGTTCACCGGTCGCCTCTGCCCAGCGCCTTGCGAGAGCTCATGTGTACTAGGCATTAATCAGCCAGCGGTAACCATCAAGGAAATCGAAGTTTCGATCATCGATAACGCCTTTGACAGCGACTGGGTAAAACCGCACGCTCCTGAGCGACTAACCGGCAAGACCGTTGCCGTTGTTGGTTCTGGGCCTGCTGGTTTGGCAGCCGCTCAGCAGTTGACTCGTGCCGGCCACACTGTAGCGGTTTACGAGCGCGATGACCGAATCGGTGGTTTGCTGCGCTACGGAATTCCTGACTTCAAGATGGAAAAGCATCACATCGACCGGCGTATTGCCCAGATGGAAGCTGAGGGAACTCGTTTCCGCGCTGGTGTAAACATCGGTGTCGACATCACCTGGGAAGACCTGCGATCACGCTATGACGCAGTTTTGGTCGCCACCGGTGCCACCAAGCCTCGTGACCTAAACATCCCGGGCCGTGAACTTTCTGGCGTGCACTTCGCAATGGACTACCTAACCCAGGGCAACCGTGCCGTTGCGGGGGAGTCGATTGAATCTCAGATCGTAGCGGATGGCCTGAACGTAGTCATTCTCGGCGGTGGCGACACCGGCGCAGACTGCCTGGGCACCGCGACCCGTCAGGGCGCCATTTCGGTTACCACCCTGGCGATCGGCAAGCAGCCGCCAACCGAGCGCCCCGACCACCAGCCATGGCCAACCATGCCAACTTTGTTCGAGGTCGCCAGCGCACACGAGGAATTCGGTGAGCGCAGCTATCTTGCCTCAACCGTCGAATTCGTTGGAGAAAACGGCAAAGTCACCGGAGTAAAGGTCGCAGAGACCGAATTCATCGATGGCAAGCGCCTCCCGAAGGCCGGCACCGAGCGAATTATCCCGGCTGACCTTGTTCTTTTGGCACTAGGTTTCACCGGTGTCGAAGGCGATTTGATTGCTGAGCAGTCAGCAACCGAATTCGATTCACGCGGTAACTTGGCGCGCGACAAAAACTGGTCAACAAACGCTGATGGCGTTTTCGTTGCGGGCGATGCCGGTCGCGGCCAGAGCCTGATCGTTTGGGCAATCGCCGAAGGTCGTGCAGCTGCAGCTGCCATCGACGAGTACCTCGAGGGCTCAACGGTGCTTCCAAAGCCGGTCAAGCCAACCGACCAACCGATTTCGATTTACAGCTAAAAAACAAGAGTCAAACAAACCTTCTTGATCACACGGTCAGGAACCCACAGAAAAAGGAACAAATGAGACGCGCAAAGATTGTTGCCACACTAGGTCCGGCAACTTCAAGCTACGAGCAAATCCGCGCCATTATTGACGCCGGTGTCGACGTTGCCCGCATGAACCTCAGCCACGGCAGCTACGACGTCCACGAAGAGATTTACCGCACCGTGCGTAAGGCTGCCGCCGACGCCGGTAAGCCAGTCGGCATCTTTGTTGACCTGCAGGGTCCGAAGATTCGTCTTGCTCGTTTTGCAAACGGCCCA
>JBEGTK010000088.1:0-4264 GCA_041179445.1 Actinomycetota bacterium
CACGAAGTAAACGAAGCCGTGCGCATGGTTAACGAGGCAGTAAGCCCAGAGGCCAACATCATCTTCGGCGCAACAATCGATGACACCCTCGGTGACGAAATTCGCATCACAGTCGTTGCAGCAGGTTTTGATCCTGCAACCCAGAAGGTTCGTCCAGTCGAGCGTCGAGTCGCAGTTGATGAAGCGCCAAAGCAAGCTTCAGTATTCGATTTGCCTTCGGCATCGGCTGCGACGGCCCCAGCGGCGGCAGCAACTGCAGCGGGTTTTGGTTTCGGCATTCAGGTGAACGACACAGTTTCTGACGCAACCGGTGTCATTGACACGGTTGAAGAAGATGTCATTGTTTTTCCGAAGAAGACTGATGACGGGTTTGGCGACGACCTAGACATTCCCGACTTCTTGAAGTAACCGATTCAATTGTCGACTCTCGCCGAGCGCTACGAGTCGGTTTCGGCCGAAGTGGCAGAGGCAATCTCGGCATGCGGCCGAGCGCGATCTGAGGTTGAGCTAATCGTGATTAGCAAGAATCACGGGGCTGCATTGGTTCGCGAGTTGCACACACTTGGGCACCGACATTTTGGCGAAAATCGTGATCAAGAAGCTAAGCCCAAAGCCGAAGAAACATCAGACCTGCCGGGGCTTGTTTGGCACTTCGTTGGCCAATTGCAGAGCAACAAGACAAAATCGGCCCTCAGCTATACCAACGTTTTGCACTCGATCGACCGAGCATCTTTGGTGAGCAGCCTAAAGCGTGAGCTTCAAGGCCGCTCAGAGCGGCTCGGTGGCTTCATCCAACTGAATCTCACGGATGACCCGGGGCGAGGCGGAATCGAGCCTAAGCACCTATCCGAGTTCGCCTCTACGGTGCTAGAACTCGACTCGTTCGATTTGTTAGGCGTTATGGGCGTGGCCGCACTAGACAGAGACCCTCGAATCGATTTTGAGACGATTGCCTCGGCTAGCGCTGAGTTGCAGCGCCTTGAACCCAAGGCCCGTTACATCTCTGCTGGCATGTCACACGACTTCAAACAGGCCATTGAATTTGGTGCGACACACCTTCGAATTGGCACGGCAATCACAGGCAAACGTAACCTTTAGCCATATCCTGAAGGTCAAGGTTTATCTAGGAGGTCCACCATGGCTCTAATTTCAACTGTTCAAAACTGGCTCGGATTGGGCGACGAGGTCGAAGCACCGCAGCGTCCACAGGCAGCAGCGGCAGAACCACGCATGTCTGCTCCAAAGATCACTCAGCTTCGCTCACGTCGCGGGGCAGAGCAGAGCGAGATTTTCTCAATCGAGCCAGACTCATACCTTTCGTCTGGTGAAGAGATCGCTAGCCACTACCGTGATGGCGTGACCGTAATCGTGAACATGGCCAAGTTGAGTGAGTCAGAAGCTCTGCGCATGGTCGATTTTCTCTCAGGTTTGAAGCTTGCCTTGCTCGGAAACATCAAGCGCATCACCAAGCACGTCTACTTGTTGACTCCGATGAACGTGGGCATCAACGACCCTGAGCCTGCCGAAGAAGTTGTCGACGGCCTACTAATTCAGCCGTAACCAATGTCGATTTTGGTTGTCGCGCTCTGGTGGGCGTTGCAGCTTTACTTCTACTTGCTTATCGCAAGGTTTGTCGTTGATCTCGTACTGTCTGTGAATCCGTCTTGGCGACCTAGAGGCCTGGTCTTGATTGCAACTGAGATAGTTATGACTCTCACCGACCCCCCGCTGAAGCTCGTGCGCAGATTTATTAAGCCGGTTCGCGTTGGCTCGATTTCTCTTGATTTCGGCTGGACTTTGCTCTTGCTAATCGTTTCGCTGCTGCAAAACATGCTTGCTCGCATCGCTTAATCGTCTATTCACAGCGTTGGCCCGAATCTGGGGCAGTGGTTTGCCTAGGGTAATCTTGGTAAAGCCCAAACAAGAGAGGTAAACATGCCGCTTACTCCAGAAGACGTCGTCAATAAGCGTTTTCAGCCGACTAAGTTTCGCGAGGGTTATGACCAGGATGAGCAGCACCGTGCGCACAGTCGAGAACAATCTTTAGGCCATCAAGACGATTTGGCAGTGCCTTCAAAAGGTGAACGATGTAGCGATCTTCTGCATCTGCAAATCTTGCAACGTGACCAACTGCGCCACCAACTGGTGCGAGTTTTTCTGCGTGCATCAACGCTTCGATTTTGTCTTCGATAGCATCGTCGAGTTTGTGACCACCGCGCGCGAAGAACTTGATGCCATTGTCAGGCGCAGGGTTGTGTGATGCAGAAATCATGACGCCGAAATCGGCATCCATGTCTGCTGTTAGAAAAGCGGTTGCTGGCGTTGGCAAAACACCTGCGTCAAAAACGTCAACCCCCGAACTAGCGAGTCCGGCAGCTACTGCAGCTGCGAGAAACTCACCAGAGATTCGGGGGTCGCGACCAATAATGGCCTTTGGCTTTTCGCCACGATTACGACTGTCTTCACCAAGAACAATTGCGGCGGCCTGAGCCAACTGCATTGCCATTTCGGCGGTGAGGTCACGGTTAGCTAACCCACGAACACCGTCGGTGCCAAATAGCCTCGCCATAGTTCGAGATTAGCCGAACGCGCAGAAGAAGCGGTTTAGCGCTTCGAGAACTGCGAAGCCTTACGTGCCTTCTTGAGACCGGCCTTCTTGCGCTCGATGACACGTGGGTCACGCTTCAAGAAGCCAGCCTTCTTTAGAGCTGGGCGGTTGTTGTCGCGGTCGATCTCGTTCAAGCAACGAGCAATTCCGAGACGCAATGCGCCAGCCTGACCTGCGATGCCACCACCTGAGATGCGAGCAACTACGTCGTAGGCACCCTTCAACTCAAGAACGGTGAATGGGTCGGTGATTAGCTGCTGGTGCAACTTGTTTGGAAAGTAGTCCTCAAGGGTGCGACCGTTAACTTTGATCACACCTGTTCCAGGAACAATGCGCACACGTGCGATTGCCTGCTTGCGGCGACCAAGACCAGCACCTGGCTGAGTCAATGGGCCACGTGACTTTGCAGGAGCCTTAGCTGCTGGAGTCTCGGTGGTGTAGCTCTCTGGTGCTACTACGTCTGCGGTTTCGTTCTTAGCCATGAATTATTCTCGAGTCTTCTCTTGCGCGCTTACTGAGCGACCTGGTCGATGATGAAAGGCTTTGGCTGCTGAGCTGCGTGTGGGTGCGCTGGGCCTGCGTAAACCTTTAGCTTGGTGAGCTGTGCTGCACCTAGCTTGTTCTTTGGAAGCATGCCCTTGATTGCCTTTTCGACAGCCTTCTCTGGGTTCTTCTCTAGCAACTCTGCATAAGTAGTTGCAGTCAAGCCACCTGGGTAACCAGAGTGACGGTAAGCCTTCTTCTGAAGCAACTTCGCACCGGTCAACGCGATCTTCTCTGCGTTGATGATGATCACAAAGTCACCGTTGTCCATGTGAGGAGCGAACGTTGGCTTGTGCTTGCCGCGCAATAGAGTCGCTGCATGTGTTGCTAGACGACCTAGAACAACGTCGGTAGCGTCGATGATGAGCCACTCGTTGTTTAGCTCGTGAGCCTTTGGTGAATAAGTACGCACGTTAAATTGCCTTCTACTTCTTGCTTCGGATGAACCCACAAAAATTCACCACGAGAGTTCGTAGTTCGGGTTCTTAGTTCGCCGGGGATGCCGGCAACGAGTTCCAAGTTTAGCCCGAATTGCGGGCATAGGTCAAACCCTAGTTTTCGTCTAGAGACCGCAAATTCTGCGCTTTTTCGGCTTGGGCGGCCAGTTGGTCATCGGCGGGGTAGCCGATTCGCAGCAGGGTCAATCCGTGGGGTGAAACGACCTTGTAGCTGCCCTCGCGATTGGCCTTTTCAAGCAATTCTTTGACCTTGCCTGGGGTTGCCCTACCCTGCCCAACCGCTAGCAGCGCGCCGACAATCGAGCGAACCATGTTGTGGCAGAAGGCATCAGCCTGAATCTCTATTTCGACCACCTGGCCCTCGGTTCGGGTCACCGTGATTTCTTGCAATTCACGGATAGTCGTCGAGCCCTCGCGAGGCTTGCAGAAGCTGGCAAAGTCGTGAAGACCGATCAGGTGCTGGCCAGCTTCAGTCATCGCTACGATGTCTAGCGTGCCGGCAACATCGAGGGTGAAGCGGGTTTCGAGCGGACTCTTGAACGCGAGGTTGTCGGCAAGGCGATAGCGATAGCGACGGTTGATGGCCCCAAAGCGAGCGTCGAATCCGGGTGGGGCAACAGTAACGGTTGCAACGCGCAGGTCATCGGGCAGCAAA
>JBEGTK010000089.1:0-4261 GCA_041179445.1 Actinomycetota bacterium
CTCCTCTGCGGTGTCGCCATCGGCTACCCGACCGACGCTAAAGTCAACACCTTTCAGGCCCACCGCCTGGGAGTTGACGAGGTAACGCTGCCGCTGAAGCAAAATACTCTTTGACGCGTGTCTGTGCCACTGCCTAGTATTGGCAGAGGAATAAGGGGTGCGGTGAAAAGACGCAAAAATTTGTTCGGCTTGCCATTCGCGCCGGCAACTGCTTCTGGCAAGGTCAGAAGGCGCTTCGAAACGCTTGGTCGAGGCGACGCTAGAAAATACCAAAACGTTCAAGACTATTCGCGCACCCATGCTGTTCTCGAAGCAGAGGCAATGGCCCAGTCTGGGCAGCACCTGGTCAACCAGTGGTTGGTTCAAGTTGTGCAGCCGATCATCGCAGGAAACGCGCGCATCGAACTGCAGATTCGTGAAGTGGATGCATCTGCCAAGGCCCTTAGCCTGACCAAACCAATCTCGGGTCGCCACGGAGCGAAACTTGATTTAGCTAAAACCGAGATTTCTACCGAGCTAGCGTTTTTGGCGGCTCAGCACGAGTCGAACCTGCAGGCAATCGATTCGCTCAGAATGCAGGCCGAAGAAGGCTTCGCCAGCTGGGCTCGCTATTTTCAATTGCTCTGCTCGATCTATTCACGCGCTCGCACGCTCGCAGACAAGAGCGCTACCCACAATGCACCGGCCCAGGTGCCACAGTTTCGTTCAATCGACCTGAACCCGATTGGTTCAGACCAACCTTCACTAGAAATCAGAGGATAACGTGGCTCTATTTCGCAGACGTCGCAGACTTCACGCACCGCTCATTGACTTTGGTGGCTTGCCGAACCTGGCCGACGGCATCGACGACAACCTCTACCTAGCATCAGCAGCCAAGGCCGCCGAGATCGACTTCAAATCGGGCGCTTACGACAAGTTTCTGTTCAGCGAGGATGGCCTTCGCCGTATGCCTTACGAGGTGGCCATCGAAAGCCACCTAGCCCTGATCAACCAACGACTAGCCGATGCCGGTCGCCGTCAGAGTCTGCGTCGTGAAGCCGCGGTTCTAGACCTTGAGACCAAGATTTCGAAAGCCGAGGCCAAGTTGGCTCGCAACGACAAACAGATCGAAAACATCGAGTCTCAGATTGTGTATGAAGAGAGCATCCTCTCGGGTCTAACCCAGGGCATCGACAACGCTGACTGGCGTGACCCGAAGCCGCAGCTAGCCTCTCGTCTGTCGGTGTTTATGCGCATCGCGGCACCGATCATCACGCTCATCGTTGCGTCGGCAGTTGACCTAGCCATCATTCAGGCGTCACTCAACTCAATTCCTGGCTTCGACTTTATTGAAGCGTGGATGTTCACCGCGCCGGCCGTGGCCATGCAGGTTGTCTTTCCGCACCTAATCGGTCTTCGTCTTGGCCGCATTCTCAGAAATGCCGAAGGCAAACTGGCCAAGGCGGTTGAGCTCTCGATTCTGCTGATTCTTTGGCTGGCCTTTGCATTTGGGCTTACCCAGCTGCGAATGAACTTCATTGTCAGCCAGGCAGCCAACGGAGGCGATGGCGACATTACCCCTGAGCTTGGCCGTTGGCTACTCACCAGCTCGCTGCTGATGCTAGTGGCTCTAGGTGGGTGGTTGATTTTTGCTGCTAGCCGTCACAACCCCCACGAGTCGAACTTCTTGAAGCTCAACTTTGCGCTCATGAACCGCAAGAATGCCGAGATCAAACTTGGTGCCAAAGTGGCTGACTACTCGAACGAAATCGCGGCTCTCAAGCAAGCAGAGCAGACCGCGATTCAAGCCTTCGAAGATGCTCGCGAGGCAGCTCTGAACCAACTCAAGCAGGCCGCTCTCGACATCTATCGCCGAGCCCTGATAAACCACGTTGGGGACTCAGATTTCACCTCGGCCTATGTGCTCGGTGGTGACAAGAAGTGACCCAGTTCAGTGCCCCCGTGAAGCGTGAGACCACCCAGAAACAAAAAGTCGGATTCGCTGTTCTCGGCGGAGTCGGCGCTGTTGTTCTCGGAGTGATGGTTTACCTTTTGGCTTTTGCACCGCTGCCTGAGGCCGAAATCAATTGCTCGCCAACACCGAATGTTCGCACCGACGCCCAGGTTGAGACATCCGTTGTGGTTGCACCGACCGCAAACTTCACCGACATCGAACTGCCACTCGAAATTGCAAAGCAGCGTTTGGTGCCAGCCCTTTCTGACCCAACCCTCATCAACACGCTTTCTGCCGTCGTTGCTAATGACAACCCGCGCAAACTTCGCGATCTTGTCATCGTGCAAGAGCCTGGCGAGGTGATTCAAGACTTCGAAGAAAAGCTTGACCGCGCCCCGGGTGTTGTGAAGCTTGCTGTGAACTGCGCGCTCAATCAGCCCGCCGCCGGTGTTGGCCCCGAAACAAACCTGCTCAAGGCAATCGGTGTCGCTGCAGACACCTTCTTGAACGATGCATCAAAAAAGACCATTTATGTTCTGTCGAATGGCTTGCAGACCAGTGGTGAGATCAACATGGTCGAAGATATGCCACAGACCGAGGCACAGGCAATCTCGCTTGCCAAGCAGCTTGATCAGTCGAACGCGCTGCCAGACCTTGAAGGTGTAAGTGTTGAGTGGTACGGAATGGGCGTGATTCAGCCGACCGATAACCAGACCACGATCAACGAGCAAACCATCAAGGTGCTCGATGCATTCTGGACTGAGGTAATCAAACTCAGCGGTGGTGAGCTGAACTATCGCGTAAATGAGGTTGGCTATAAAGCACCTCCAGCCAATGCCTACCTAACCGCAGCTGTGGCATCACTGCCAACCTCATGCCTTATCACCCTTAACGAAGACGATGGCGTTCGTTTCAACCCAGGCGTAACCACTTTCGTGAACGCCGCAAAGGCCAAGAGCGCTGCAGAATCTGTGGTTGCGGAACTCAACGAAAACGACTGCACAGGCAGCATCAAGGTGACCGGTTACGTGGCCTCTGGCGTAGACAAAGACAATTACAACGATACCGAGATCGAAAAGGGCAAAACGTTGAGCCTGGCTCGCGCTGAGGCTTTCGCTGCTCTTATCAAAGCAGCTGGCTGGGATGGCAAGATCAAGGCCATCGGTGGCGGCAAGGGCTCAGTCGACGACTGGAACGCCGACGGAACTTTCAACGAATCAAAGGGAAAGAGCAACCGCAAGGTTGTTATCTCGCAATAGCGGGGGAGAAAACATGTTCAACAAACGACCAATGCTTAGATCGCGACGAGACACCAACTCGTTCTGGGGCGACCTCTCGATGAACGAGCAGATCGACACACGTCGTGGCCTGCGTCGCGCTGTTTCTCGAGCCTTTCTTGGCCTCATCATCGCGTCTGTTTCTGTAGCTCTAGGTTTCGGCGGGGCGTACATCTACAACCTCGTCGACAGAGCACCAAACGTGACCGAAGTCATCGCAAAAGCCCAAGAGTCAATCGTGATTGTGAGCTGCGAGGGCGGCGAGGGCGCTGGTGTTGCCGTAAACGCGCCGGTGCCAAACAAATACAAGACAGCGATTATCACCGCCGCACACGTCATCATGGACTGCGACGAAAAAACCAATGTGACCGTGACCTACGAGGGTCACGATTACCAAGCTCTCGTGGCCCGCAAAGACCCGAGTAAAGCTTTCAAATCAAGTGACCTCAACTCGGTCAACGACATCGCTCTGCTCTACATGACCCACAAGATTCCAGGCTTGGATGCTGCCCCCGAGGCCAAGCTCGGCGACTGGGTAACCGTGATCGGGCATCCGTGGAGTGAAACGAACTACGCGTCATTCGGAATCATTTCGAGCGTAGATGCAACAGAGTATGGCACCGACGCCGCGATCAACGCCGGCAACTCGGGTGGACCGCTGCTCGACAACAAGGGTCGAGTGCTCGGCATCGTTTCTTACAAGAACTACCGACTGAGCGACATTCAAGATGGCGCTACAGAGGTGTATGAATACGCAGACGGAATGGCATATGCCAAACGTTTGAGCTTGTCTTGCGAGACTCTGTTCTCGAACGTTGCTACCTGCCCATTCGCCGACCGCTAGGCTAGCGCCATGAAATTTCTTATCTCGGTTATTGACGACCTGAGCAACTCTGGCACCCCCGAAGAGATGGTGGCCATCGACGCGTTCAACGACATGTTGCGCGAGAAAGGCCACTGGATCTTCGCCGGCGGAATGATGCCGCCCGAGACTGCGACCGTGATCGACAACCGTGCCGATGCGAACCTGCACTCCGACGGGCCACTGATT
>JBEGTK010000090.1:0-4240 GCA_041179445.1 Actinomycetota bacterium
TCGCGCTCCAAGCGACAAAGCCTGAACCTGTTGAAGCTCCAGATGTAAGCGGCGCTCCCAAAGATGAAGACGTTGTGTGGGTTACTGAATTGGTCGCAATGACTCTATTGGTTGTGCCAATTGAGCATGAGAGTGTTGCCGAGACATTTATGTAGTCGGAATCGACAGAAGCCGAAGCATTCCAGGTCGGCGCTACCAGCCCGTTCGCTGCAGTCAATGGAACAAGCGCCGAAGCTAGGAGCACAAGCGGCAAGAAAATGAACTTTATGCGATTCAAGCTGCCCCCAGACGTTTGAGTCAACTCTAAACGCAAAGAGGCAGTGCGTCTAGCGATTCAGTGGCGGCAGCGCCACTACTCCATCTTCGAGAGAGTAAATCGGCGACACGGCTCCCTGTTGCGAAGACATGATGTAGCCAGGCACCAACCAATTGCTGCCGGTTGAATCCCAGATCATCACGTGAACTTCGATTGCCTTCTCAACTACGACCGTGATGGTCGTTGGCGAAGGTTCGGCAACCGGCTGATCGATTGAGACTCCTGGATCAACGACCATGTCATTGCTTAGGTCTTTAGTTGTCGGTGAACCATAGGCTGCCAATGGCTGAACAAAATATTTGTCATACTGCGAGCTCGCAAGCGAACCGTTATATCGCCAGTCGCTCAATCGAGAAACTGCATCTCTTGGCGAGATGGTTTTGAATTCACCCTTGTCAACAAATTTCATTGAGTGACCAGAGACCGAAGAGATCTTTCCGTTTGATGACCAAGACACCGACCATTCGATTGGAGTGTCTTCGCCATTTAGTTGAACGCTTGCAGAAGCCCACGCTCCCCACTGATCACTCTGCACACGAATCTGCTCCGGCTTCGCGTCGAAACCGAGTGACTTGAAAATTCGAATTGCCTCGCTCATTGCTTCGGCCTTGGTTGGAACCAACTCTGGAGTTGGCTTTTGCTCTGCATAAACCGAGCAATACTTCTGACCGTCTTCGCTCTCGGCCCAATCGGTGCACTCTGATTGCGGATACGCCGCTGGGTCAGAGAACCACCAGTTGCCAGAGCCTATCCATGAAAGATTCAAGGTCTTTGCTTTGCCATCTTGAGCGCCAACAGTGAAGAAGTCGTAGCTTGCGGCATCGGTGCCCATGTCGATTTTCTGGGTGGTTGGCTCGCCGTCGACGCCAAACACCGCGGCTAGCTTGGTTAGCAGCGCGTTCGGGTTTCCGTTGAGTTCGACCTTGTATACGTGGCCCTTTGAAGAGGCATCGCTCAGTGTTTCGCCGGCCACATAGTTATAGATGTATGGGTTAACCCACATCATCTTGTCTGACGCTAAGGCGCCGCCTTCGCGAACCGAAGACATTGGGCTGCCAGCCTGAGATGCCTGCTGACCAAGGGTGATCAAACCGGTTGGGCTGCCTTGACCTAGACCCATCGAAGTCACAAGCGAGAGGGCGAGCACGCCAGAACCCGCCACGGCGAAGAATGCCTTGCGCTGACGGGCAGCTTTTGCCTTGATGGTGCCCGACGCGATTGCTCCATCGAGCAGGCTTTCGTCGACTGCAATGTCGCTCGCTGGGTCTGCGCTCTTGATGCGCTTCAAGAAGTTTTCTTCGTTCATATCTGGTTTATGTTGCATGAGCGCCTAATCTTTCTCTGCAAGTGCAGTTTCGATTTTCTTGCGTGCCTTGAACAGCCTCAGGCTGGCGGCGTTCGCAGTGATTCCTGCTGTCTTGGCAGCATCTTGAATGGTCAGATCTTCAAAGGCAACCAACGCCAGAATCTCTGACTCGGATGCGGTCAGGGTCTTCCACGCCTCAGCCAGGTCAAAGTCGAGAATGGCAAGAGCCTCAGGTGATGGCGAAGACTGCACCGAACTCTGCAGTCTCAAGAACCCGGCAGCGGTGTTCAAGCGTCTGCGGTGGTTGGCAACCTGAAACGCTGCAATTCGGTAGAGCCAGGGCAACTCTTCGCCAACAACTACTTGAGCACGCTTCATCCATGCGATTTCAAACACATTGGCTGCCAGGTCGTCGACATCGTCAATGGCAACGCGGCGAGAGAGGTATCGGCTTAGCGCGGGCAGGTGCTCGCGAAAGACCTCGGTGAACTGCTCTGGCGTCAAAATGCCCTCTCGGCGAAAGATTCTCTACATGGATTATGTCGCGAACCAAGCGAATCTTTCTTAAAGAAAATCGCGGGTGGCCTTTCGACCACCCGCGATACCTCCAACCAGGAGAATCTGGTTACTTGGTTACCGTTACGGCAACGCGAGTTGTGACGCCATTGATCGTCACGCTCACGTTCTTGGTTCCGGCAGCTGCCTTCACACTCACGGTTGCTGAGTTTGAAGTCAATTTCTTGGTGACTGCAGGTGAGCCAGCAACAACGATCTTTGCTGTCTTGCCCGAGCCGTTTGCGATCTTGACTGTCACAACGCCCTTGCCACCGGTAACGGTTGGCCAAGGTCGAGTGCTTGTCCAGTTAATCGTTGTGGTTGCGGTAGCAGGGAAGCTACCTGGGCTTGAGTAGTTCGCGGTTACCGACTGAACACCGGTGACGTCGCTGGTGTTGTTCACCCAGGTAGTCACGTTGCCCTGTGAGTCGGTAGTTGCGGTGCGACCTACGGTGCCAACACCGTTGGTTACAAACTTCACGTCAACACCTGCAATTGCTTTTCCGTTTGCGTCCTTCAAGTTGAAGGTCAACGGGGTCTTGGTGTTTACGGTCATGTCTGCTGCTGCTGCGCCAGAGATTGCAACGCCACCGCTTGGCTCAACGAAGTGAGCAAGCAACATGTCGATGCCTTCTTTGTCTGCAACGTGAGGCTGAATGTTGGTGCCAACCTCATTCGCAACTCCAACAGTCGGAGCCGAGCTGAGGCTTGCAGGCATTGCTTCACCCTTGAGGTTGGTGTTGGTCAAAACGAATGTGACCTCGCCGTTGCCATCAGTGTTCTTCTTTGGCAAACGAGTCTCGCCACCACCTGCACAGTTGTCTTTGCCAATCACAGTTGAGCCATAGGTGAAGGTTGCCTTCGAGCATGACCAGTTTGTGTTGACGATTAGTTCAACCGGGGTGTTCGCCATTGCTCGACCATCTGCATCGGTCACCTTGTAAGTGAGCGAGAAGGTTGATCGGGCAGCAATGTACTTGACGTATGCCTTGGTGTCTGTGTCGCGGTATTCACGAATGCCGTCCCACCATGATGCGTCAAAGCTTGGGGTTACGAAGCTCTTCTGCAAGCGAACGTGAACGTACTTTCCGTTTGTGTCAGTGTCACTGGTTGGGAACGGAACGTTTTGCAAGTTGTTGCCCCACATTGGCGATGTTGCACCGTTGAAAGCTAGGTCGTCCAAGAAGAAGACGCGGCCGTTGTCTGCAACGTTGAAGTTAGGGAACAAGCTCACCTTGCCGTGAACGCCAGCAGTCATTGTCGAAAGGTCCCACTTCAACTGCTGCCAGCCGGCGCGCCAGGTTGTTGCGTGTGCCTCAAATGCGTTTGCACCTTCGAGCTTCAACATCATGTCAAGACCCGCAGCTGGAGCGAAGACGTTAGCAGTTGCGCTGCCACTTGCACCATAGTTCATGCAGGCGTTGTCTAGAACGGTGATACCCGCCCAGGTCTCCCAACCCTTAACAATCTTTAGTGCTTTGCTGTTGCCTTGCGATCCACCCTCCGGTGCGCTTGCAATTTCACCGGTGGTTCCACCGAAGCCAACTGGCGTTACTCCCGCGTTGTCATTCGATTCCATCGACGCAATAACGGGAGTTGTTGCAGGGGTGCAGGTTACGGTCTTGTTGAAAGAAATGTCGTCGATGTAGAACGTTGCGTAAGTGTTCGCACCGAAGTCAGGAAAAATGATTGCTTTCTTGTAGTTCAAAGCGTGGTCTAGAACCTGAGGGTTTACACCGCTGCCATCCCATGCTGCAGGCAGACCGCTAGCAAAGTTCCAGGTTGCGGTTTCCCATCCGGTAGTGGTGGTTACGTAGTCTTTTTCAACTCGCTGTGCACCAGGACCAGCTTCGAGCTTTAGGCGGAACGGTGTTCCAACAACTCCTGAATAAACCTTTGCGGTCACGGTGGTGTTTGCTGCCGAAATGATTTCGTAGCCATCGTAGTTTTCAACAATTGTTCCCGTGTAAGAACCGTTGCCGATAATGCGCAAGGCGTTCGATGATCCACCTGGCTGAGCAGTAGGCGGAGTCACAATCGCAGGAAATGCTCCAGCGTCTTGA
>JBEGTK010000091.1:0-4219 GCA_041179445.1 Actinomycetota bacterium
AAGCCGTAGTTGAAGCTTGCGCGAGCAAAGTCACGGATGCTGTCCATGTAGTTGTACATGCCCATCGCAACGCCACCGTGCTCTGGATAGTCTGCAACGGTCCAGGTCTCTGGCTCTCCGCCTTCAGGAGTCCAAGTGATGGTTACGCGACCCTTGCCCGGAACCTTGAAGTCGGTTGCCTTGTACTGGTCGCCGTGTGCGTGACGGCCGATGATGATCGGCTTTGTCCAGCCAGGAACCAAACGTGGAACGTTTGAAATGATGATTGGCTCGCGAAAGACAACGCCGTCAAGAATGTTACGAATGGTGCCGTTTGGCGACTTCCACATCTTCTTGAGTTTGAATTCTTCGACGCGTGCCTCGTCTGGAGTGATGGTTGCACACTTCACGCCAACGCCGTGCTTTTTGATTGCGTGCGCTGCATCGATGGTGACCTGGTCATCGGTTGCGTCGCGGTGCTCAACGCTTAGGTCGTAGTACTCGAGATCAATGTCGAGAAACGGAAGAATTAGCGAGTCTTTGATGTTCTGCCAGATGATTCTGGTCATCTCGTCGCCGTCGAGCTCGACTACCTTGCCGACTACCTTGATTTTTGACATGCTTTTGCTGCTCCAGATTTAGGGTTTTGCCGACCCGATAATGGGCCAACACTCGCCTCAAGCCTATTAGGTTTGAGGCATGAACAAGCCTCTTCGCCGCCTGCTTGCGGCCTTTGCCACCGCCTCTCTAGCCGTTCTTGGCCTTAGCGCGTGTGCTCCGAGCTATCCAGAAGCCACCCCGATTACCAACGACATGGTCGGCGTGCAGATGAACATGTGGAGCTTCGCTTCTATCGAAGCCGAGTGCGAATTCTTGGGCCAAGCCGGTTATGACTGGGTCTTGGTTTCGCCCCCGCAAGAATCGATTCCGGGCGGCGAATGGTGGTCGCACTACCAGCCGGTTAGCTACAAAATCGACTCGAGTCTCGGCACCGAAGCGCAGTTCAAGTCGATGGTGAAGACCTGCAAGAGCCATGATGTTCAGATCATGGTCGATGTGGTTCTAAACCACATGACTGGGCAGATGAATGGCAAGGGTTTTGCCGGCACCGAATTTACCAAGTATGAGTTTCCTGGTGTTTATGCAACCGACGACTTTAATCAGTGCCCGACCGGCGTTAGCCAAATTGAAGACTGGTCAAACGTTGAAGAAATTCAGCAGTGTGAACTTCTAGGCCTCGCAGATTTGAACACGAGCAAGTCAAACGTTCGCGACAAGTTGGTTGCCTATTTGCGTGACCTGCGCAACATGGGCGTCGCTGGTTTTCGAGTTGATGCAGCAAAGCACATTGCTGCAAACGAGTTGAAGCAGATGGTCGACCAGCTCGACGGCAACACCACTTTCATTTCTGAGGTCATCGGTGAAATGCCACCGCAATCTGAGTACTACGCATTCGGTCACGTTTTCTCATTCGACTGGATTACCCAGATGCGCAACATCTTCTCGAGCAACGGACTTCTGGGCGGCTCGGCAGATCAGAACTACTTCGACATGCTTAGCCCTAGCGACAAGACCGTGACCCTCGTTTCGAATCACGACACCGAGCGAAACGGCGGCGCGGTGACATACATGTTTCCGAAGGCATTCAACCTAGCTTCGGTGTTCACATTGGCAGTGCCATATGGCAAGCCGATGATGTATTCGTCTTATGCGTTCAACGACACCGATCAGGGCCCATTCGCTGACTTCACCGGCTACCAGCCGAAAGAAACCTGCGTCGCAAACTATGGCCCAGACCACGGAGCCTATGAGGCAGGCGAATGGATCTGCCAGCACCGCTGGCCAGCAATCACGGGCATGATCGCCTTTCACAAGGCGGTTGGCGACAGCAAGTTCACCAACATTTGGCAAGAGGGTGACGCCTATGGCTTCGGTCGCGGCAAGCTCGGATACGTCGCTTTCAACACCGGTGACACCGACGTAACTGCAAACATCAAGACTTCGATGCCAGCTGGAACATACACCGACAGAATCTCGGGTGGCGATGTTGTGGTTGCAGCAGACGGCTCAATGCAGGTTGCTCTCGCAAGCTGGACAGCCGTTGCAATCGACGTGAAGTCGAAGAAGTAACCCTCAGACCAAGTTTCTAAACTAGCGAGTCGCGCCAGGCCTTGTGCATCTTGGCGAACTTGCCGGTGCCCGCAATTAGCGTGGCCGGCTTGTCGTCTTCGATGATCTTTCCGTGCTCCATAACTAGAACGCGATCTGCAATCGAGATGGTGCTCAAGCGGTGAGCAATGATGATTGCGGTTCGACCCTTGAGCAGGGTTTGTAATCCGTGTTGAACCAAACGCTCACTCGGAATATCGAGTGAAGCTGTTGCCTCATCAAGAATCAAAACCGCAGGGTCTGCGATGAACGCGCGAGCAAACGAGATCAACTGACGCTGACCAGCAGACACTCGCCCACCGCGCTTGTTCACGTCGGTGTTGTATCCGTCTGGCAGCGACTCGATGAAGTCGTGCACGCCAACTGCCTTTGCAGACTCGACGATCTCTTCGATGGTTGCGCCAGGCTTGCCGAGTGCAATGTTGTCACCAACGGTTCCTGAGAACAGGTATGCCTCTTGGGTGACCATCACGATTGCGCGGCGAAGGTCGTGGTTCGAAATGTCGCGAAGGCTGACGTCATCGAGTTTGACTGAACCAACGCTCGGGTCATAGAAACGCGAAACCAGCTTGGCGAGCGTCGACTTGCCCGCGCCGGTGGTGCCAACAAGCGCGATGGTCTGACCAGCCGGAATGTCGAGGTTGAAGTTCGGCAAAATCGTCTTGCCGTTTGAGTAGTGAAACTCAACGTCTTCGAAAACCAGGTGCCCCTTAGGCTCGCCGAGGTCAACCGGGTGCTCAGGGTCTGGCACAGAAGGGTCTTCTTCGAGCACGCCCGAGATCTTCTCGAGGCTCGAGTTTGCTGACTGGTAGGCGTTATAGAACTGGGCCAGCTGCTCCATCGGGTCGAAGAAGCGCTTGCCATACAAGATTGCCGCGGTGAGCACGCCGATGCCCAGATCGCCTTCAATCACACGGATGCCGCCAAACAACAGCACTGCAGCCACGGCGAAGTTGCCGATTACGACTAGCCCCGGGTCATAGATTCCGAAGATGCTGATGACCTTGGCGTTGATCGAGCGGTAATCCTCGACGAGCACGTTATAGCTGTCTTGGTTGCGCTTCTCTTTTCTGAAGGCCTTGACTGCACGAATGCCGGTCATGGTCTCAACGAAGTGAACAATCAACTTGGCCGAGGCGACGCGGCTCTTGCGATACCAGTACTTGGTCTGCTTCTGAAACCAGTAGGTCAAGAAGAACAGCGGAACAAATGAGCAGGTCAGAATCCAGAACGATGTCAGGTCAATCGTTGCAAGCGCAATTGCAGTGAATACCATCATCAAGATGCCGGCGATCATTTCGTTGCCACCGACGTCTAGCAACTCTTTGATTGCATCGATGTCGTTGGTCTGACGAGAGATCACACGACCAGATGTGTATTTCTCGTGAAACTCGAGTGACAGTCGCTGCGTGTGTCTAAACAAGCGGTCGCGAATTTCGAAGAGCACGCCCTGGTTTGTTCGCTGCGCGTAAACCAAGAAATATGCCATTAACGATGCCGAGCCAATTGCGGCCACCAGGTATGCGCCTGCGGTAAGCCAAGCAAGTTGCATGTCGCCCTTGAGCGCCATCGGAATAGCAGAGTCGATTGCAACAGCGATTAGACCCGGGCCAACAACACCGAGCAAGCGAGAAACCAAAATCATCGAGAACGAAACTGCGAGGCGTGCGCGAATCGGGCGAACCAATTCGAACAAGAGCTTCAGCGAGCGTTCGCGAACAGCCTTCGATTCGGCTTTGCTGAGTTCGGTGTTGTCTTCGTTATTTACTCCGTGCATGCTCATTTCTTGTTCACCTCGCTGTCGAGGCTAGAAATTACGTGTCGGTAGTGCTCGTTGGTTGCCAATAGCTCGCTGTGCTTTCCAACCGCGGTGATGCGGCCATCTTCTAGAAGAGCAACGCGGTCAGCGAGCATCACGGTTGACGGGCGGTGGGCCACAATCAACGCGGTGGTGCTCTTCAAGACCGTGCGCAATGCATCTTCGACCATCGCCTCGGTGTCTACGTCTAGGGCCGATAGCGGGTCGTCAAGAACTAGCACTGCCGGCTTGGCTGCAACCGCACGGGCAAGG
>JBEGTK010000092.1:0-4212 GCA_041179445.1 Actinomycetota bacterium
TCGCGCAAGAAAGTGCGCCAATTGTCGTTGAATTTCTCTCGGATAGCAACCGAGCATCGACCACCCCGGTCTCGATGCTCGAGGCGACATCGACAACTACAAAATCGAATCGAGTGATTGCATAGTCAAGAAGCTGGCGAATCTTTTCGAAACCAATCTCTGGCCAACGGTTGGCCATGGTTAGACCGGCAAGAATCTTTAGTTCGTGTTTGCCAAGTTGATATTCGAGTAGAAGTTGATCAAAGGCCTCATCGGTGAGCCGCTCTTGATCTATCAACCGAATGGCTGCGCTAATGCCCGAGTAGTGCTGGTCGAAACCAAAGTGCTGCGCAAGCGATGGCGCATAAACGTCTGCGTCGATGGCCAGAACCGATTTGCCAAATTTTGACAATTCGCACGCGAGCGAAGCTGCAACCGAGGTTCGCCCGACCGACCCGGTCGCAGACCAGACCGCGATGACCTGACCGCTATTCACTACTGATCACACTAATGAACCCACCATCGGCGCTTGCCAGCATGAGCGCGGGCAGGTCAGTTTCGAATGCCGCCACCTCGAGCGTGCTCAGGGCTGCCCCGCCACCGCCAAATGCCGAGTCAAGGTCGGTTCTGGCCCGAACCTCTAGCCCACTGGCTACTCGCACTGGCTGGCTTGGCAGAGCAGCCGTTGAGGTCTTTGGCACAAACCAGACATCGATTGTGCTGCCCACACCAATGGCCGTTGACAGCGGCTCTGAGGGGCTGAGCACCACCGAGAACCGCTCGTCTGCCCTGCCGAGTGCCGATGCCGACAGCAGCTCGCCAGCTCGAATTGGCAGCCTCAGCCGAACGTTATTCGGCAGCCGTTGCAGATACAGGCCGGTAGCAGTGCCAAGCGCAACAGAGGTTGGCTTGAACTGGGCTGCCGAGAGCAGGCTGCCGCTCGGCAGGTCTTGTTTAGCCACAAGAAACTCGGCGGTTTGACTGGGCCGATTGAGCGAAACAATCAAGGCCAAGGCTGTCGCCATCAAAGCGAAGGCAAGGGCAATCAACCACTTTCGATTTGCCGAACTTGCGACTCGAGCCTTCATCGCGCACGCCATTCTTGTAATTCGTTTTTATCTGCCGTCTCGATGATTCTGAAGAACTCGATCGAATCGATTGAGATAACAACGAATTGCTCGCATTGCGCGCGTAGAAAGAGCAGACCATCGGCGACTGCGACTATTGAGGCAAACCGAACTGCTGGCTGCGCTGTTTTCAATGCGATCGAGATTGGCATCGGCATTTCAGCAAGAAACTGCCCGAGCGTTAGCGAGCGCGTTCTCGTGGTTGGCAAGCTTGCATCGGCTTCTGAACTAAATCGCAATTCGGCAATCTGTGACTTTAGAATGCAGAGCCAGTCGGCTGTTTGCTCATCAAGTCCAACGACAAAGTCTTTTGCCAGGATGGGCGCTACCAGACTGAATCGCATTTGGTTTCGAGCGATTACGGAAAGATGATTTGCCTTTGCGGTTATCTGCGCCGCGGTAATCGGGCAACTGCTTTCGAGACTCGCCTCGAGGTCTTCAAATAGTGCTTCAAGTGTCATGGGCAAATTATTCGCACAAGAATTTGCTTGATGAAAAAGTTATCCACAAGCTCTCGAAAGTTATTTACCTCATCGCCTATTCGCAATAGCGTCAATGAACCGAGCAAAAGCTCGTTGGGGGAAAGAGAGAGAAAATGAAAGGCAACAAAGAACCAGCTGAACCAAAGAAGCCGCGCGTCGTCAAGAATCAGCTTGATGAGGCAGATTATTTCGGCGAGCAATATTGCAAAACTGAAGATTTAGAGAGTCCAGACAAGCTGTTGCGAATGCTGGCACCGGCGGTGGTTGAAGTTATTGCGGGGGCAAGAAACATCACCCAACTGGCCGCCCACCTCAGTGAAGAGGTTTACGGTCGCCTGAGAGATCGGGCTATAAAGGTGGCTCAAGACCGGGCGAAAAGAGGCGAAATCGCCAAAACGCCTAACCTTCGGGTGGGTTCAATGAAAAACCAAGAACCGCGAGACGGCGTAGTTGAGTCTGTCGTCTTGGTTCAGTCGCCGACTCGAACCCGAGCGGTCACCATTCGACTAGAGGGCATCAACCACAGGTGGCGCGCCACCTCAGTTTCAGTTATCTAGTTCTTGAAGAAAGCGCTGCCCTGGCCTGGCTTGCCGTCATTTTTCTTGTCGGCTGGCTTGGCTGGGGCCTCGCTGCTTCCCTGGTGAATCTCGGCACTGCCGTCTTCGCTAGGTGAGGTGTAGGTCAACTTCTTGGCGTCGGTCTTCACCGCAGTCACAGGTTCAGCTGCCTGAACCTGAACTTCGATGTTGAACATGAAGCCAACAGACTCTTCTTTGATGGCACCCATCATCTGCTGGAACATGCCGTAACCCTCACGCTGGTATTCAACCAATGGGTCACGTTGTGCCATAGCACGAAGGCCGATGCCTTCTTTCAGATAATCCATCTCATAGAGGTGATCGCGCCACTTGCGGTCAACAACCGAAAGCACAACACGACGTTCAAGTTCACGCATGGCAGCATCACCGATTTGCTCAGTGCGCTTTTCGTAAGCAACCTTTGCATCAGAAACGAGTTCGCGGGTCAACCACGCACGGGTCATCTTGTTGCGGTTGCCTGCTTCTGCAAGAACTTCAGAGATTTCTAGACCAACCGGATAGATGGTCTTCAAGTCGCTCCATAGCGCTTCGAGATCCCAGTCTTTTCCGGTGCCTTCAACGATGTGCTGGTTAACGACATCGGTGATTACGTCATCTAGGAATCCGGCAATGCGAGCCTGAATGTCGTCGCCCTCGAGAATGTGACGACGGTCGTTGTAGATTGCGTCGCGCTGGCGTGACATAACGTCGTCATACTTCAAAACGTTCTTGCGAATCTCGGCGTTGCGGCCTTCGACCTGCGACTGTGCGCTCTGGATTGCACGGCTAACCAACTTTGACTCAATGGCTGTGTCATCTGGAACACCTGGTCGGTTCATCATGCTTGCAGCTGCAGCTGAGTTGAACAAACGCATTAGGTCGTCGGTTAGCGAGAGGTAGAAACGTGATTCACCGACGTCACCCTGACGACCCGAACGGCCGCGCAACTGGTTGTCGATTCGGCGAGACTCGTGACGCTCGGTTCCGAGAACATACAAACCGCCTGCTGCAAGAACCTTCTCGGCCTCGACAGCAACCTCTGCCTTAATCTTCTCGAACTCGGTTGCCCAAGCCTTTTCGTATTCCTCAGGAGTTTCGTCTGCGTGCAGGCCGCGCTTGTTTAGAGCTTCGACGGTCAAGAACTCAGCGTTTCCGCCGAGCATGACGTCGGTTCCGCGACCGGCCATGTTGGTTGCAACGGTGACGGCGCCGAGGCGACCGGCCTGAGCCACGATGATTGCTTCGCGAGCGTGGTTCTTAGCGTTTAGAACCTCGTGGCGAACGCCGCGCTTGGCAAGAAGCTTTGAAAGGTATTCGCTCTTCTCGACCGAGGTGGTTCCAACCAACACCGGCTGGCCCTTTGCGTGACGCTCGGCGATGTCTTCGACCACCATGTTGAACTTGATCTCTTCGTTCTTGAAGATCAGGTCTGGCTGGTCTTTGCGAACCATTGGCTTGTTGGTCGGAATCGGAACGACACCGAGCTTGTATGTGCTCATGAACTCGCCGGCTTCGGTTTCGGCGGTTCCGGTCATGCCCGAAAGCTTCTTGTATAGACGGAAGTAGTTCTGCAGAGTAATGGTTGCGAGAGTCTGGTTTTCGGCCTTGATCTCTACGCCCTCTTTGGCTTCAATCGCCTGGTGAACACCCTCGTTGTAGCGACGACCTGGCAAGATGCGGCCGGTGTGCTCGTCAACAATAAGAACTTCGCCATTCATGACGACGTAGTCTTTGTCGCGCTTGAAAAGAGCTATTGCCTTTAGCGCGTTGTTCAAGAATGAAATGAGCGGAGTGTTTGCAGACTCATACAGGTTGTTTATGCCTAGGTAGTCTTCAACCTTCTCGATGCCTGGCTCGAGAATTCCGACGGTGCGCTTCTTCTCGTCAATTTCGTAGTCGATAACCGGCTGCAACTTGGTTGCGATCGATGCGAATTCTGAGAACCAACGATTTGCTTCGCCGGCCGCTGGGCCAGAGATGATCAAAGGCGTGCGAGCCTCGTCGATAAGAATCGAGTCAACCTCGTCGACGATTGCATAGAAGTGA
>JBEGTK010000093.1:0-4201 GCA_041179445.1 Actinomycetota bacterium
CAGCTCATAGGCATTGATGCCGAGCACGAAAAACAGCAGCAGCGCTTCGATGTTTCGACTGCGCGGCACCACGCGCATGACCTTCGGTACGTTGCCGGTGAGAATCGCGCTAACCATTGGTCTGACCATCCGTGCTGCATTCGGCGATCTTCACAGCGAGCCCGTCGCCGATCACTTCGGGGGTGTTTTCGGCCAGCTTGCCCAGAATTCGATAGGCGTCGCACAGGTCGGTGGCATAGATCGTGCGCTCGATCAGACCGCGGCTGTATTCGGTGAGGTTTTCAACTCTTATACCCGTGTGCTCGTTCACGCTCGAGAAACCAAGCGGGCCGAGGCTCTCGCGAATGCCTTGGAAAATCACCACTTCACCGGCGCGCTCGCCGACATAAAACTTGGTCTGGGTATAGGCGTAGCCGCCCCAGAGCGATGCAATGGCCGCGGCCGAGATTGCCAAGATGGTGAGCACCTGGCGAAGCTTGCGGTTGAAAATGCGCTTTCTCGTGTCGGCCAGAACCTTCTCGAGAAACTCGTCTGACTCGGGCACAAAGTCTGTGGTTTCTTCGTTGCCGCGAAACAGGTCGGTTAGTTTGCGCGGGTTCAACAGAGCCAAACCGCGAAGGCCGTAGTAGAAAACCAACAGAATCACTGAGTCGACCTTGTCAGTTAGATAGCCACTCAAAATTGTGCCGACGAAATCGAAGATGCCCACTAACGCGAGAAGCCCAGCTGCTGTGGTTGCCGGCATTCCGTGATCGTGCGCTGCGGGAATGAAATGTGCACCAATCAGGCCGTTTGTAGTCCATCCACACACGAAAAAGGTTCCGGCCAGAATCCAGAAAGCAGGCTTTCGTGATGCGTCAATCAAGACACGGATGGTCGAGCCGAACGTGTGCGAACTTGCCGAGGCTGCTGTTGGTTCATCGAGCTCGCCACCAAATGCCGTCGTTCCAACCTCACTCGGTCGATCGCGAAAGACAGAATAAAAGATCGGAATTATCGCTAGCGAAATGGCCGCCACTGTCAGCGATGATGAACGCCAACCGCTTTGAGCAACGACAATGCTCAAGGCAGGCAGAAAAATCAACTGACCGGTCGCATAGGCTGCACCAAAAATACCGGTGACTAAGCCCCGGCGTTCTTTGAACCAGCGATTGGCGACCATCGAGCCGAAGACCAAGGCAATAGCTCCGGTGCCGAGGCCGACGAATACGCCCCAAAGCAGAATCAGTTGCCACGACTCGCGCATGAATACTGTCAGTCCGCTGCCGAGCGCCACAAGCAAGAGGGCGATAGGTGCAACGCGACGAATCGAATAGCGTTCCATCAGGGTCGCCGCAAATGGCGCTGTCACGCCATAGAGCACGAGGTTGACACTCACTGCAAGCGATGTGGTTTCGCGAGTCCAGCCAAATTCCATTTCAATGGGCATGAACAAAATTGACGTTGTCGTCCTGAAGGCTGCGGCAGCGATCAACGCTAAAAAAGTGACAGCGGCGATTGGCCAAGCTCTATGAAGTCGCATGACCAAACTCTATTGCTGAGTGGTGGCTATTGCTGCGATTGAAGCAGCGCAACCGCTGCCCCGGCGTTGACGATTCCGATGCCACACATTCCCGTTGTCGAGAGAGCGCATTGCCCGCCCGCCTTGAACGGAGTCACCGTTTTGCTGATCAAACCCCAAGCATCATCAAATGTCATTGTGCTCTTCATCGAATAGAGAAGCGCGATGATTCCTGAAACCACCGGTGCCGCCATCGAGGTTCCTTCTTCAAGCGCATAAGTCGCGTTGCCCGGTTTCGACTGACCGTCGTTGAATGTCGAAAGCAATTGACCTTCGCTGCCTTCTGGCGTGCCAACCTGATCGCGGTCGTCACCACCCGGTGCCGAGATGTCTACGCCAACGCCCTGAGCGTTTGGCATTGTGTAGTTCGAGTAATAAGCACGGTCACCGTGAAAACCGGTAGCACCAACGTTGATTGTTGGGTAGCAGTTGCCAGGGTATGAGAAGCGCGCGTCGGTGTTGAAGTTTCCGGCGGCAGTGATCGATGTCACACCGACGGCTTTTACTGCCTTCAGTGCTTGACCGGTGCTGCCAAGACGACCGAGTGACGGCAGGTCGTCGCAAAGCGAAATGCCAGAGGTTCCCATCGACATGTTGATGACCTTGGCCGGGGTCGCGTTGTTTGGCACACCCGGAACCGAAAGACCAGCAGCCCAGTTGATTGCCGCAATTAGATCGGCCGAGGTGCCTCCGTCTGTTCCCATCGCACGGATGGGCTGAATCACAACGTTAGGAGCGATGCCGACGATGCCAATTTTGTTCGAAGCGGCAGCGATGATGCCGGCAACGTGGGTGCCGTGCCAAGAGCTCTCAACAAAGTTGCCCTTGGCGTCGGTGTAGTAGTCACCCGGGTCTGACGGGTCGGCATCCCAGCCATTGCCGTCGTTCGAAGAGTTCTTGTTGCTCACGAAGTCATAGCCGGCAACGATTTGTGAATCGAGATCTGGGTGCTTGGTGATGCCACTGTCGATGACAGCAACCACTACAGACTTGCTTCCGCGTGAGTAGTTCCAAGCCTTCGGAAGGTTGATGCCGAACTCTGAGAAGAGGTACCACTGCGTTGCGTAATACTCGTCTGCAGGTCGAATTTCTGTTACCGCATCAACCGAACCGCGAGAGTTGGTTGCAACAAGTTTGAGCGAATAACTAGTGCCGGCCACGAGACCAACGAAAACGCAAGAGTTTGCAATTGTTGTGCAGGTGACAGTTGGCTGACCTGTGGCAGTTGCTGTTGCAACATAAGTCACTGGCAGGCCGCCGCGTTGTGCAACCGACTGCTGAACCCAAGTTGGGTTCGAAGTTGAACTCACGGTGTTTCCTGAAGTCAAGAGCGGAGCTTGCGGTGCGGTCGTTGGCGTCACGCTTGCAACTGCTGAAGCTGCACCGGCCTTTGAAACTTTCGCAAGTGTCGTGATTGCTTTTACGCGAATCGAATATTTGGTTCCGGCTTCGAGGTTTGTCGCAATTGTGTGCGAAAGAACGGCCTTAAGTTTGATTGGCGTCCAACTCTTGCCAGCTGTTGAACTGTATTCGACGATATAGCCGGTGACCTTTGCTCCAAATAGCGACTTGGGTGCCTTCCAGGTGACACGGATGCTCGCGTTGGTTGGGCTAGTCGCAGTGAATGCGTCGACGGCCTTCACCGACTGAACTGCAGACGCAGGCTTTAACGCTTTGAAAGCCGAACTCGTGCCGAGCGAAAGACTTGCAGGTTCAAAGTTGCGGTTGATGCCAACCGACTCGACTCGTGGGTCTTGGCTAATTCGGTCTGCAATCGAGTTTGCCTCAGCAATCGGCAGGTCGGTGGCGAAGTCAGCCGTATAAAGATTGTCGCCAAGCGCGTGTCCTGCCAAAAGTGTGGTCTTGGCTGCATTGGCAGCGGTTGCCTGACCATCAGCGGCTACCGGGTCGACGCCTGAGCGATATTTCACGATCAATCCGTGGGCAGTGCCGCTCTCAACAAGCTGAGAAGCCGAGTTGGCAGCGTTCGCAGGGGCTACAAAGCCCAGAACAGAAATGATTGCGAGCAAAAGCGCCGCTACCCCACGAAAACGCATCATGCTGTCAAGCCTACGGCGGTGGGCTGTTAAAACCCTTGAAGTTTTAGAGGCTCTTCTGCATCAGTACGGTGCCGAGCCAGCGACCAAACTTGAAACCGACCTTGCCAAGGTGACCCTGGTGCTTGAACCCAAAACGCTCGTGCAGCGCGATTGAAGATTCAGCGCCCTTGTCAGAAATGACAGCAACGATTTCTTTAACGCCTGCGGCCTTGCTCTGATTGATGAGTTCTTGAAGAAGTTTGGTGCCAACACGTTTTCCGGTGGCGGCAGGCTTTAGATAAATGCTGTCTTCGACTGTGCGACGGTATGCCGCCTTCTGACGCCAAGGTGCGACATAGGCGAATCCGAGAATTTGTTTGTTCTCGGTTTCTGCAACAACGAACGGCAGAGCCAAACCTTGAATCCAGTGGTACTTGGTCTCCCAGTCGGCCAGAGTCATAGCCTCTAGGTCAAAAGTGACAACGCTGTTAGCGATGTAGTAGTTGTAAATTTCGGTGACAGCACCGAGGTCATCGACAAGGGCCGGGCGAATCGAAATCTCGGTGTCACGCTTTTGCTCTTCTCCTTTTGCCTTGAGCTT
>JBEGTK010000094.1:0-4106 GCA_041179445.1 Actinomycetota bacterium
GAACTCTGCTTCTGGAGCAAAGAATGCAGTGTCTGCGATGCCGGTGCTCGCTAGGTAAGCTTCTGCCTTCTTCGCAACCTGGCGAGGGTCGCGACCGTAGATCTCACCGTTGCGCGGGTTGTAAACGTCAAACACCATGCATAGAGTCTTCTGAACGCGGAATGCGTCGATGTATGCGGTGGTCACATCTGGAATCAACTGCATGTCTGATTCATTGATTGATGCAAAACCACGGATAGATGAACCGTCGAATAGCTGGCCATCGCGGAAGAAGTCTTCGTCGATCATTGCAGCAGGCAAGTTGAAGTGCTGCTGAACACCAGGTAGGTCGGTGAAACGAACATCTAGAAACTTGATGTCGTTGTCTTTGATGTACTTCACTACTTCAGATGCAGTAGTAAACATTGGGGTAGACATAGGGGAATCCCTTCAATAAATGGATGGGGTGCCTGGCGCATCATTAAGCCATCCCGTAAATTCTACTGACGTCGACAGGGCGGTCTGAGCAGCAAATGTTTCGGTCATGTAAAAACTTAGAGCCCCGCTTTCGCGAAGCTCTAGAGGTCTTTTGGCTATGTTTTTAGCGTCGAGGGGCACGCATGCGGCTAGGGTCGATGCCCTTCGGAACCGGAATGTTCATTCCGATTGAGTCAAGACGATTTGCCACAACCGAAACTTCGCTGCGGTTCAATGAGCGCTTGAGCTTCAGAATGGTGCGGCCTAGTTTGGCTAGCGGAACCGACTTTTCGTCGCCCGGAATTACATAGAAGGCATTGGTTGTCACACCCGGTGCAATTCGAGCAACCTTGCGGCGCTCGTCTTCGACCATGGCCTGAACTCGAGCACGTGAAGAGCCTTCGCCAATCAAGACAACGCCACCAGGGCCAACCGCACGGTAGACCATCTCTTGGGTCTTCGGGCTAATGTGAACAGGCATCTCGCTAAAGCGCCAGCCGCGGCGAAGCGCACTGTTGAGAACAGCTCCGGCAGCGCCTGGTTGACCTTCGAAGCGGGCGTAGGCGGCAGCCTCTGCGCGACGAGACAAGACGATCATGGCGACCAAAAGGCCGGTGACACCACCGAGAGAACCCCAAAGAATCATTGCAATCGGTGCACCAGGTGCAACGATGCTTGCAACGCCAAGACCGAGACCGAGAGGTGCAATGAAGCCGAGAATGGCTAAACCTAGAGCGCCTTTATCGTTTTTTACGGTCGCCCCGTAGATCTTGAGAAGTTGACGGAATCGCCCTGGTTCACGGGTTGCTTTGTTTGCGTTCTTTGCCATGCCCAATAGCCTAAACGATTTAGTGAACGGCTTGGCTGAAGCCGTCTGCGGCAGCGGCGTCTGCGAGGTGCTGAAGGTGAGCAGGAATCTCTCGACCCTTCTTCAACATCGATTGAGCCCAAAGCCTGCCGGCACGATAAGACGAGCGAACGAGTGGCCCGCTGAGCACGCCGATGAATCCAATTTCTTCAGCAATGCCCTTGAGTTCAACGAACTCCTGTGGCTTTACCCAACGGTCAACGGGGTGGTGGCGTGGGGTAGGTCGAAGGTACTGAGTAATAGTGATGATGTCGGTGCCTGCGTCGTGCAAATCTTTCAAAGCTTGGATGATCTCTTCGGTGGTTTCACCCATGCCTAGAATCAAGTTTGATTTGGTTACGAGTCCGTAATCTCTTGCCTGCGTAATTACGTCAAGCGAGCGGTCATATCTGAAGGCTGGGCGAATCTGCTTGAAAATTCTCGGAACGGTTTCAACGTTGTGAGCGAAGACCTCTGGTGCCGCGTCGAAAACCAATTTCAACAGGTCGGGGTTTCCCGAAAAGTCTGGAACGAGAATCTCTACACCGGTGCCAGGCGACTGCTTGTGAATCTGTCGAATGGTCTCGGCGTAAAGCCAGGCGCCTTCGTCTTCAAGGTCATCGCGCGCGACTCCGGTGACGGTTGCGTAGCGCAACTGCATTTGAGTGACAGACTCGCCAACTCGACGAGGCTCGTCGGCATCAAATTCGGCAGGCTTTCCGGTGTCAATTTGACAAAAGTCGCAGCGACGGGTGCACTGTGAACCGCCGATAAGAAAAGTAGCTTCGCGGTCTTCCCAGCATTCATAGATGTTCGGGCAACCGGCTTCTTGGCAAACGGTGTGCAAACCCTCAGTCTTAACGAGTGACTGAAGCGCTTGATATTCAGGGCCCATCTTGGCGCGAGTCTTGATCCACTCGGGTTTGCGCTCAATCGGAACAGATGCGTTTCGCACCTCGATGCGAAGCAGCTTGCGTTCTGGTTTCTCGTTCATCGCCTGATCTCAATCTCGCCAAGGTGTTTCTTGACTACCTCTGCAGCCATCGCCGGTGTAATGTCTTTGCCGGTCAACTGCTGCAATGTCGTGGTCTTCGCGTCGCGAATGCCGCACGCAACAATGGTGTCATACGGATCAAGAGAGTTGTTGCAGTTAAGGGCGAATCCGTGCATTGTGGTCTTTTCGGCAACACGGATGCCTATTGCAGCAACCTTTTCAAATTGACCATCGACATCGACCCAAACTCCAGAGCGACCGCCGACCCGTTGACCTGTGACCCCGAACTCGGCGATCGAATCGATAAGCACCTGTTCAAGCCAGCGAACATAACCCACAACGTCGATTGGGTCAGGAAGGCGCATAATCGGGTAACCCACCAGTTGGCCTGGGCCGTGCCAAGTGATTTTTCCGCCACGATCTACGTCGATTACCGGAGTGCCGTCGGTAGGTCTCTCAGATTCCTCAGTGCGCTTTCCGGCGGTGAAAACAGACGCGTGTTCAAGCAGCAACACGGTTTCGTCGCGCAAGTGCTTGCTCACCTCGCCATGCACGTTGCGTTGAAGTTGCCAAGCGGCTTCGTAATCTACGAAGTCTGGAGCAAGACCGACGGTCTCAAAAATTGGCATAACCCTAGTTTAAATCCACATTCTCAGGGTTTATTCCGCCATCAACAGATTCGCCCGAACCTGCCTCGTCTCAAACAATTCGGGCAACCTTAGTTCGTGAGTTGGCGAGACGTGATTACCGTGAGAGCTGGCTACACAGCGCGAACTCATAACCGCTGGTTCTCGAATTGGGTTGCTTTTCGAGAACAATTTTCCAGAAATGCCGTTGCCTATCGCCTTATTCGCATCGCGCCGAAGCGAATCGTCTTCGAAATACCGGGGCAGTCAGGCAGCTTGCACAAGGCAGAACTCCAGAGTCGTTTCTCTCGGATGGGCAAACGTCTGATGGTGGCATCTGGACTGGTGGTTGTTGCGCTCTCGATCATTGTCGTTCTCGCCACGCAACTTGCAACGGTGCTTTTTGCACCCGAACACGCATCCAGCGACACAGCCGTAAATGCTTCGAGTTCACAGTCGCCCAAACGAAAACCTTGCGTCGATCTTGAGATTTTGAACGCAAGCACGATTGTTGAAAACACTGAGGCCTTTAGTGCCGAAGGTTGGAACTTCGAGTCACAAAGCAAATTGGTTTCCCTCGGCCAGCTTGCAGCGGCCGATTACTTGGCAACCTGCGAGAGTGCTGCACGAGCCATTCGTGTCTTGTTCATCTCTCACGGTAAAGGTTGGCAGATAGAAAAAATGGCCCCGACCGAATAGTCAGGGCCATTTCTTCTTGAAACTAAATGCCTAGATCTGCTGAGAAGTTTGCTTCTTCTAGACGTGCCTTCACATCGACCAAGAAGCGACTCGCGTCGGCTCCGTCGACTAGGCGGTGATCGTATGAAAGCGCAAGGTAGACCATGCTGCGAATCGCGATTGACTCGGTGCCGTCTTCGGTCTTGACCACTGCTGGACGCTTGGTGACAACACCGGTGCCCAAGATCGCAACCTGAGGCAAGAACACAACAGGAGTGTCAAAGAGTGCACCGCGAGACCCGGTGTTGGTCAGAGTAAAGGTTCCGCCACTCAATTCGTCTGGCTTCAACTGGTTGTTGCGAGTTCGTGCTGCCAGGTCTGCAATCTGCCCGGCAATCTGAGCGATGTTCAATGAGGCTGCGTCGCGAATTACCGGAGTGAGCAGACCCTTTTCGGTGTCGACAGCGAAGCTGATGTTCTCGGTTGGGTGGTAAACGATGTTTTC
>JBEGTK010000095.1:0-4093 GCA_041179445.1 Actinomycetota bacterium
CGATGCCGATTTGGCTCAAGCTCTAGAACTTGCGGGTCAAGGCGAGAACGGTGCTCTCGATGCAATGTCAGTTCTCGAGGAGCAGTCGAGACTTCGGGCAGAAGACGCCAATGCCTATGTGGCCTGGGTTCGTGCCATGGAGGCCGACGGTAGTTCAGAGGCAAAGAATGCCCTCGCTAACGCCCGTCGTTCAAGTGCTGGTTTGTCAATCGATCCAGTAGAGACCCCAAGCGCCGAAGAGCCGACTGAAGATTCCTGGAAGTCCCTAGTTCCAGACTGGGATGAACGCCAGCACCTAATCGCTGAGGCTAAAGAGAAAGCAATCGCTGACGCACTTTCGCTCGCTGCCGAGAAGGCTGAGCGCGAAATTGAGAGTGCGGTGGCCGCAGCCGTTGCCGAAGCAGAGTTTGAGGCTGAGCTGCGCCGCGAAGAGGCCGTTGCCACCGCAAAGGCTGAAGCCGAACGCATTGAGGCAGAACGACTCGAGATCGAACGCATTCGACAAGAAGAATTGCAAGAGCAGCAGCGCTTAGAAGAACTTGAACGCGAGCGCATTGAAGCTGAGCGGGTTGAGGCCGAGCGTCTAGAGGCAGAAAGAGCGGCCGCAGAAAAACTTGAGGCAGAACTTGCCGAGGCTGAGCGAGTAGCAGCAGAGCATCTTGCGGCAGAGCAGGCTGCCGCTGAACAACTTGAGGCTCAGCGCATCGCCGAGCAAGAGGCGAATATCAGAATTGAAATCGAAAAAGCAGAACAAGCAGCTGCTGAAGCACTCGAACTAGCCGAACTCGAAGCTGCAGAGCGAGCCGAGGCCGCTGAACAATCTCGACTCAAAGCAGAACAAGCGGTAGCTGAACAAATAGCAGCAGATTTTGCAGAGACACCAGAACCAGTTCGAGCGAGCGATTTTGCAACCGGAAGTTTTGACATCATCGAATCGGTGGAGCAAGCAGCAACTGAAGAGTTTGATGAAGAAAATTTTGAAGTCTTGCTCTCAGATGGTGAACTTGGATTTGCCAGAGACCCGAAGAGCGCAACACGTGAGCGACCTATCTCGACTATTGAACGTCGAGCAAAACCAATTTCTCAACTATTTGTTTGGTCAAGCCTCACCGTCGGTGTAGCACCTATTTTGCTTGGCTACCTATCGCTTTCTTTCAACCTAACGGCATTAGACCGCATCGTTTCTTTTGCGAGCGCCTTCGCTCTATCAGCACTTCTCATGACTGTGGTGGCCATCGGCGGCAAGCGCAGCGGTTTATCAACACTCTTCTTATCGCGAGCAGCATTTGGTGTTACGGCAAACATTGTTCCTGCAATTGCGCAGGTTCTCGCAAAATTGGCTATCGGATCGGCTCTAGTCATCTCAGCGCTGGCTCTGTTCAATTCAAATATTGTTGGACTGCCTGGCTTTAGCGAGACTGCCGTTAGCGCGGGTGCGTTTGACATCTCATGGTCATTTGTCTTCGTTGGTGCGCTTTTGATTTTGGGAAGCGTTTTGGCGCTCCTTGGCGGCAAGGTTCTTTATTGGGGACAACTATCAGTTGCTGCAATCGCAGCCTTGACCACACTGCTATTCATTGGCTTCTCCTCCGGAGGTATACAGCTCGATGCTCGCGAGCTGACCCTTTCTGGCAATTGGATAGAGATGTTTAGCCTGATTGCTCTGGTGCTGGTTTTCTTTGCTGCGCTATGGGTTAACGCTGTCGCTGACTTCACTCGCAAGATTGCTATGGCCGAGTCGGGCAAGGCGGTGGCGCTTTATGTTTCTCTTGCAGTCGGTGTCGTTCCGTTCGTTATTTCTATCTTCTCTGTGTTGTTGTCATCGTCTCTGAGCGCTAATTTCAGATTGGTTGCTGTTAGCGATCCGCTTGGTGCAATCTTCGGAGTGATTCCTGCCTGGCTAGCTTCACTTGTTCTTGTCAGTGCCGTGATTTCCCTGTTGGTTTGGTCTGCAAGTTGGCTCTACTCAATGAGCGTTGGTCTTGCTGCCATCTCGATTAAGTTGCGTCGATACGTTAGTCAGCCAATCGTTCTCGTTCTTGCGTTGGCTACGACGCTCGCTTTGACTCAGCTCTCAGTTATTTCGTCAGACAAGATGCTGCTAGCCGTGTCTGTAATCGCAGCAGTTCTGGTCTTTTCGTGGGCGGGAATCTTTGTATCTGACGTTTCGCTTCGACGCATCGCATATCACGAGGTTAGCCTCACGCGCGATTATGGTTTCTACCGCGCAATCAATGTGGTCAACCTTGTCGGTTTTGCCTTGTCTGCAACTCTCGGTCTCGCTTTCGTTTCGTCTGAAACTCCTGGATTCGAGTGGTTAGGTTTCATTGCTAAACCAATTGGAGCAGGAGACTGGGCAACCACAAATGTTGGAGTGCTTTTGGCTCTCGGTTTTGCATCTTTGTTTCCGCTGCTTTTTGGTAGAAAGCGCATCAAAGAACAAGAGCTCGAAGTTCTCAAAATCGAAGCACGCAAAAACGATCTTGACGGCGTAGATTTCGGCGAGGCGATTTAGTGTCGTCAATTTTTGACGTCACCGCAGCAGCGCAGGTTCTCTGGCCTGAACACCGTGCCGATGACTGGGATAGGCCGGGCCTAATTGCGGGTCAAACCTTTGCAGAATGCAAGAAAGTCTTATTGAGCGTCGACGTTTCAAGTGACGTTTTAGAAGAAGCCATTGCCGGCAGTTTTGACATGATCATCTCGCATCACCCATTCTTGCTGGGTTCAGATCACGATCTTTCGGCTCAATCGGCCAAAGGCGCGGTTTTGCTTGCAGCAATCAAGAACGACGTGGCATTGTTCGCAGCGCACACCAACGCCGACATCGTTACCGATGGCGTTTCAGACGTTCTGGCTAAAGCTCTCGGGCTAAGTGACCCAAAGCCGCTCGTGGTCGTTGAGGGCACCGACATCGGCCACGGCCGCATTGCCGCGCTGTCTCAACCGACAACTTTGCTCGATTTTGCTCGTCACGTGTCTCGTTGCATTGCGCCGACGGCTGGTGGAGTTCGCGTGGCAGGGGACCCCGAGCAGAGAGTCGGCACCGTTGCACTGTGCGCCGGCTCTGGAGGATCGTTTTTGGATGAAGCTATAAATCTCGGGGCAGATGTCTTTGTGACCTCAGACCTGCGACACCACACCGCCTCAGATGCCATTGAACGAGCACGGGCTCTTGGGCGCAATTTTGCTCTAATCGACATCTCGCACTGGGCTGCCGAGGCACTCTGGCTTGAAGTAGCGGCAAAACAGCTCGCTGAAGCCGTGCCTGATGTTAAGTTTGTAGTTAGCGACCTGCGAACTGATCCGTGGGATTTCGCTGTAACTCAATAGCGACTCGAAAGAAGTTATGAAGGCATCCTCACAGCACCAAGAGACATTGCTTGACCTGAGTCGAATCGACCTGCAATTGCGAAGAAACCAGCGGCTTATCGCTGACATTGAAGCGGGTGCAGAGGTGCAAGCCGCGCGACAGAACCTCTTGATCAACTCAGAGCAGTTGCTCTCTGTTCGAAATGATCTAGATGCGTTGCAACTTGAGTTGCGCAGAGCCGAGACCGACCTCGAACTCGTCGAAAGTCGAATCGATAAAGATCAGGTCAGAATTCAGCAGAGCAGTTCTCAAAAAGACATTCAGGGCATGCAAAACGAGTTGCAGTCATTGCTGAAGCGCAAGGGTGAGCTTGAAGAGGCAGAGATTGTTCTTCTCGACCGCGTGCAACTGTTGGATGAGAAGCTCTCGGTGATTCAGACCGAGCGCGAAGGGCTGCAAAAGAAGCTCGCAGTTCTCGAAAACGAACAGACCGCAGGACTTGCGAAACTGAACTCGGGCCAGCAATTGCTCAGAGAGAACCGAGCTCGCGATCTGCAGAACCTAAGCCCAGAACTTGCAGAGCACTACGAAAAGCTCTTTGCCAAGGGCATTGGAGTTGGCAAGCTATCAGGTCTGGTTTGCGACGCTTGCGGCATGACGCTAAGTGGCGACTCGCTCGACTCAGTTAGAAATACACCGATGGACGAGCTAGCCCACTGCGGCGAGTGCGGCGCTATCTTGGTTCGCTAATGGCGCGTTTGCTAATTATCGAAGCCGACG
>JBEGTK010000096.1:0-4085 GCA_041179445.1 Actinomycetota bacterium
AAGTATCCGTAGTCAACCGGGTAAACAAAAGGCGTGAAGAGCACGCGGTCTAGGTGAACTCGACCAGTCTCGTGGTCTACTTCGTACTTGTTGCGGCTTCCGCGTGGAATCTCAATGACGGCTTCGTATGGCATGTTGCTCCTCAATAGGCTTATGGCAACAACTTTACCGATAGCCCAAAGCAGATAGGTCGGCATGCCACAGCGCCCACGTTTAACCCCCGCGATTGCCGATGTGCGTCGCGCGGTGCGTGAGGCATGGATGCGCCACGGGGTAGAAGCCGGTGACCAGATCTTGGTTGCCTGCTCGGGTGGGCCTGACTCGCTGGCTCTCGCGGCGGCAGCTTTCTTCGAGGGCAAGCGCGCCGGCATTGCTGTCGGTGCCGTGATTGTCGAGCACGGATTGCAACCGGCGACAAAGCGGGTAGCCGAAGAGACGATGCGCACCCTCACAGAACTTGGCGGGTCGCCGGTAATCGTGCGAGCCGTGACCGTAGGAACCTCGGGTGGGCCAGAGGCGGCTGCGCGGGCAGCACGCTATGAGGCACTCGACGAAGCCGCAGCAGCATTTGAAGCCAAGTTCGTGATGCTCGGCCACACGCTCAACGATCAAGCCGAGACCGTGCTGCTCGGCCTCGCTCGAGGTTCGGGCAACCGCTCGCTAAACGGAATGGCAGAGCTAAACGGTCGCTACCTGCGACCGCTGCTCGCCATTTCGCGCGAGACCACTGTTGCTTTCTGCGAAGACAGTGGCCTGACCGCATGGATTGACCCGCAGAACAGCGACCAAAAATTCACGCGAGTGCGAGTGCGCAAAAACGTGATGCCGATTCTCGAAGCAGAACTCGGCCCTGGCGTTGCCGACGCGCTTGCTCGAACTGCAGAGCAACTGCGCGAAGACGAATCCGCGCTCGCGGAGTTAGCCGAGCACTACTACAACGAATTTGTGAAAACCCGATCGACCTGGCTCGAAATCGAAATCGACGATTTCGCTGCAATGCCGCTTGCGATTCGCCACCGAGTCATTGCGTTGGCACTCGGCGTCTTGCAAGCACCCGAGTTTGCGCGAGTGCACATCCGTGCAATTGATGCCCTAGTCGACGACTGGCACGGGCAGAAACCACTTGCCTTGCCAGGGGTTAGAGTAGAACGCACGGCAAGACATATAGTTTTGAAAACAGCTAAGACACTCAAACCAGGAGCCTGCTAAGTGGATCTCGACAAAGTCGCAAACGACATCACCAAGGTGCTTGTCACCCCAGAACAAATTCGCGAAAAGGTTGTCGAGCTTGCCGGCGAACTAGATAAGAAGTACGAAGGCAAGGATGTCTTGCTCGTCGGCGTGCTCAAGGGTGCAGTCATGTTTATGGCTGACATCTCGCGCGCGATGCAAATTCCGGTGCAGATGGACTGGATGGCAGTTTCGTCTTATGGCCACGGCACCCAGTCTTCTGGCGTCGTTCGCATTCTGAAAGACCTCGACGCCGATGTTCTCGGCCGCCACGTTTTGATTGTCGAAGACATCATCGACTCGGGTTTGACCCTGAGCTGGTTGATCTCGAACCTAAAGGCCCGCGGTGCGGCGTCTGTTGAAATCGTTGCCCTGCTTCGCAAGCCAGAAGCCGCAAAGGTTCAGGTCGATGTGGCCTGGGTTGGTTTCGACATTCCTAACGAATTCGTGGTCGGCTATGGCCTCGACTACGCCGAGAACTACCGCACCCTGCCAGGTGTCGCGATTCTCGACCCAAAAACCTACAGCTAAGCCCTAACGCCTACGGCGAACAACTTTGGCAGACGTCAGAGCCCGCAGGTAGCCTTATCCGGTGAAAATAAAAAAGCTTCTCAGTGGCCCATTTGTCTGGATTCTTGCTGCCGTAATCGTTTTGATTATCGGCTCATCGATGATCAGCGGTTCGAACGTTAAAACGGTCGACACCAGCGTTGGCATGCAGATGATTGAAGACGGCAAGGCCCAGAGCATCAAGGTGCTCGAGAGCGACCAGCGCGTTGACATCACGCTGAAGGTTGCCGACCCTAAGTTCGGCAAAGACGTTCAGTTCTTCTACGTAGCAGATCGCGGCAAGTCTGTTGTTGATGCCGTTGCAGCCGCAACTCTTGACAAGGGTTACAACGATGAAGTGCCAAACACTCCTTGGTACATCTCACTGCTCGCAAGCATTTTTCCTTTCTTGATCATCGGTGCGATTTTCTGGTTCATCATGTCGGGTGCCGGCGGTGGCGGTGCTCGCGGTGCGATGCAGTTTGGCAAGTCACGCGCGAAGCTCGTTAACAAAGAAACTTCTAAAGTTACTTTTGCCGACGTCGCAGGTGCAGACGAAGCAATCGAAGAACTACAAGAAATCAAAGAGTTTTTGAAAGAGCCTGAGAAGTTTCAGGCAGTTGGCGCAAAGATTCCGCGCGGAGTTTTGCTCTATGGTCCTCCCGGAACCGGAAAGACTCTCGTTGCCAAAGCAGTTGCTGGCGAAGCTGGAGTTCCGTTCTTCTCAATCTCAGGTTCTGACTTCGTAGAAATGTTTGTCGGTGTTGGTGCATCTCGCGTTCGCGATTTGTTCGACCAGGCAAAGCAAGCAGCACCTGCAATCATCTTCGTCGACGAGATCGACGCAGTTGGTCGTCAGCGCGGTGCCGGCATCGGCGGCGGCAACGACGAACGCGAACAAACTCTTAACCAGTTGCTCGTCGAGATGGATGGCTTCGAATCGAAGACCAACGTCATCTTGATTGCGGCAACCAACCGCCCAGACGTTCTAGACCCTGCGCTGTTGCGCCCAGGTCGCTTCGACCGTCAGATCGGTGTTACCGCACCAGACCTCGCCGGTCGCGAAAAGATTTTGGCAGTGCACTCAAAGGGCAAGCCAATCGGCGACGATGTTGATCTCGCGCTTATTGCTCGCCGCACCCCGGGCTTCACCGGTGCAGACCTCGCGAACGTCTTGAATGAGGCGGCTCTTTTGACCGCCCGTCAAGACGAGAAGAAGATCACCGCCGCGACCCTCGATGAGGCTATCGACCGCGTAATTGGCGGCCCACAGAAGAAGTCACGCCTCATGCAAGACCGTGAGCGCCTGAACACCGCCTATCACGAGGCCGGTCACGCTCTGGTGGCAGCTTCGATGAACGACAGCGACCCGGTTACCAAGGTCACGATTCTTCCTCGTGGTCGCGCGCTCGGTTACACGATGGTGTTGCCGCTCGAAGACCGCTACTCGGTTTCACGCAACCAGCTGCTCGACCAAATTGCATATGCAATGGGTGGCCGTGTTGCAGAAGAGATCGTCTTTCACGACCCAACCACTGGTGCATCGAACGACTTCGAAAAGGCAACTTCGATTGCTCGCCAGATGGTTACCCAATATGGTTTCAGCAACGCGATCGGTGCCGTGAGCTATGGCAACGGTGGCGAAGTTTTCATCGGCCGCGACATGGCGCAGGCGCGCGATTACTCTGAGGCAACAGCTCAGGCAATCGACGCAGAAGTTCGCGCAATCGTTGAGGCAGCACACAACGATGCATACAAGGCGCTCACTGCTAACCGCAAGATTCTTGATGCTCTCGCAAAAGAATTGATGGAACGCGAAACTTTGAACCAAGAAGAAATCGCAGTTCTATTCAAGAACGTAAAGAAGTTGCCAAAGCGCAAGCAGTGGCTATCGAGCAAGTTGCGCCCGGTTTCGAAGCAGGGTCCAATCGCGATTCCAGCAAAGGGCTCAACCGCTTCAAAGCAAAAGGCCGCGAAGAAAGCTGCAGCAGCCGAGAGCGCAAAGCCAACTCGCAAGCCAACCACTAAGCGCGCTTCGACTTCACGCACGAAGAAGAAGTAATGGTTGACCAGCAGCGCATCGAAGCGGCCGTCGTCGAATTGCTTTCTGCAATCGGCGAAGATCCGAATCGTGCCGACCTGCTGGCAACCCCGAAGAAGGTCGCCGAGGCATACGCCGTTTTCTTTAACGGAATCGGAGTCGACGCAAAAGCTGCGCTTGGCGAAACCATCGCCGCCGAACAAAACGAAGTTGTGATTCTCAAAGACATCGAGTTCGTTTCGATGTGTGAACACCACTTGCTTCC
>JBEGTK010000097.1:0-4073 GCA_041179445.1 Actinomycetota bacterium
ACCGTCGACTTGAAAAGCTTGCGGGCAACCAGAATTACAAGAAACACCGCCGCGGTGCCGAGCAGTGCAACGCTGAAGCGCCAACCGAAGGCATTGCCTGGGCCGAAAAGCCACATGCCGATGCTGATGATCCACTTTCCGAGTGGCGGGTGAACCACGAATGAGCCGGTGTCTGCGAAGGCTGGCACCTGACCGGCAGCAAAGGCGTCATCTGAGCCTGCTGGCCAGTCATGCTCGAAACCGCTCTGGCTGAGGCTGAATGCGTCTTTTACGTAATAGGTCTCGTCGAAGACCAGGGTCTGTGGGTAGCCGAGGCCAAAGAAGCGCAAAAAGGCTGCCAGAGTGACGATTGCCCAGGGTGACCAGGTGTCGAAAAGCGCGCGAAGACGCGGTTCATAGACGAACTTGGATAGTTGGGCGAGCATGTTCTAATGCTAGTTTGAGCGGCCACCAAGTTGGCCCGGTGCTAGTTTTGGGCTGTGCTCATTCTCGCTGCGACCCCTATCGGCAACCTTGGTGATGCCTCGCCGCGCTTGGTCGAGCACCTAACCGGCTCACATTACATCGCAGCCGAAGACACCAGAACCCTGTTCAAACTTGCCCAGGCGCTTGGCATCAAGATCAACGCCAAAACTTTTAGCCTGCACGATCACAACGAACGCGAACGCATCGAGCAACTCGTTGAGGTCGCGAGCGAACACGATTTGCTCGTCGTCAGCGACGCCGGCATGCCGACCGTTAGCGACCCTGGCTTCAACCTGGTTCGCGCCTGCGCCGAGGCGGGGGTAGCGGTCACCATCGTGCCAGGGCCGTCAGCCGTGCTTAGCGCGCTCGCGGTTTCGGGTCTGCCCACAGACCGCTTCACATTCGAGGGCTTTATGCCGCGCAAAGACGGCGAGCGCCGCACCCTTTTTGAGCAGCTGCTTCGCGAGCAGCGCACAATGATTTTCTTCGAGTCGCCGCACCGTTTGCTCGAGTCACTTCAGGTGGCTGCCGAGGTGTTCGGTGCCGACCGCAAGGCTTCGGTCTCGCGCGAACTAACCAAAAAGTTCGAGCACACCGAGCGCGGCACACTCGCCGAGTTGGTTGAGTGGGCCAAGAGCGACCCGAAGGGTGAGTTCGTTGTGGTGATTGCCGGTGCCGGTGACGTCGTGCGTGATATTCACTCTCTCGTCGAAGACGTGCTCGGGCTGGTTGCCGGTGGCGAGCGGCTCAAAGAGGCCGTTAATCAGATCGCCGAGCTGTCAAAGGTTTCGAAGAGCGAGCTCTATCAACTTGCCTTGGATGCCCGCAGAGAGTTGACCTAGAGGCTCTGCCGCGCCGTTCTTAGTATCCTTAAACAAACCTTTGGAGTGATTTTGCGCAGAATATTCGGTCTCTTGGCTTCGGCTTTGCTAGCCCTAACCGGCAGCCAGCTAATTGGTGTTTCGGCAGCCCAGGCTGCCACTTACAACTATGACATGGATTGCAATTACGCCTATTTCGCGAACATAAACACAAATATTTATGTCACGCTGCAACCCGGTGACACCGTTACTTTTACCAACATCACAACTTCGGGCAATGGTTTCTGTGATGCGCGTTACACAGTTCTCAACTTGAGTGATTACTTCAGCACTTTTCCTTCAGCTCCTTTTGGCACGACCCAAACCTATGTCGTTAAGTCAGGTGCGGCAGCCGTGACAAACGGCAGAATCGCTCTGTACACCATGAACATCGGCGGCGGAGCTACAAACGGTCGTCAGTTCTACTTCACCATTTCTGCTGCACCAACTTTCACAGCAACCTTCAACGCGAATGGTGGAACTGGCAGCATGACTGCCCAAACCGGCTCGACGGCTGCGAACTTGGCCTCAAATGCTTTCAACCGAACTGGCTATACGTTTAGCGGTTGGAACACTGCGGCGAATGGTTCGGGCACAAGCTATGCCAATGGTGCGAGCTACGCCTTCAACGCCAACGTGACGCTTTATGCCCAGTGGACGGCGATCCCGAAAGTCGTGACATTTGATGCCAATGGTGGCACGGGTTCGATGGCAACACAGTCAAGTTCTTCAGCCGCAAACCTAACCCCGAACAGTTTTGTGCGAACTGGGTTTACCTTTGGCGGTTGGAACACGGCGGCGAATGGTTCGGGCACAAGCTATGCCAACTCTGCGAGTTATGCCTTTGCAGCCGACGCGACTCTCTATGCCCAATGGACAGCAAACGCCAAGACCGTCACCTTCAACGCCAATGGCGGAACCGGTTCTATGGCAAGCCAGAGCAGCGCCTCGGCTGCAAACCTAACCCCGAACAGTCTTGTGAGAACAGGCTTCACTTTTGCTGGCTGGAACACCGCTGCTAACGGATCGGGCGTGACCTATGCAAACCTGGCTTCATATCCGTTTATTGCCGATGTGACTCTCTATGCTCAGTGGACTGCTAACCCGAAGGTTGTCACGTTCGACGCGAATGGCGGAACCGGTTCGATGGCAACCCAGAGCGGATCAACTGCTGCGAACCTGACAGCAAATACGTTGGTTCAATCGGGTTTCACATTTGCCGGTTGGAACACCGCAGCGAATGGCACAGGCACCGCTTATGCCGACCAGGCGTCTTATGCTTTTGCGGCTGATGTGACTCTCTATGCTCAGTGGACAGCCGTTCAAGGTGGAATGCAGCAACAGCAAGTCACACCGCCGGCTAACGACAACCCGCAAATCGAAGGAATCAAGTTTGGATCTGGCACGGGTTCAAAGACCATTTCGATTCGGGGTTCAAAACTTCCTGGTTCTCTGACCGCAACGATTGGTGGCAAGCCCGCGAAAGTTGTCGTTTCGTCTAGTGGCGAAATCACGATTGAGCTTCCGGAGGGGCTTTCAGGATTTCAAACATTGATTATCAAGTCGGCCGACATGAGCTATCAATTCGAAGGCCGCATCCGTCTCTCGTCTGCCCAAAACACGCATGGATCTTCTGTCGATTCAGAGGTTTCGATTGGTGGATTCGCGGCAGGTTCATACAAGCTCTCGAAGGCGGCAAGACGCGAACTCGATGCCCTGATCGCGGCGAACGCCTCGGCCACTCGGGTTAGCTGCGTTGGTTATACATCTGGCCCGACAAAACTGCCTTCTGATGCAGGGTTGGCAACGGCACGAGCCAAGGCTGTTTGTGACTACATTCGCTCGGTTTCAAAAGCTGTGGTGTCGGCGAGCGTTTCTGGCAAGTCAGACCTAAGAACTTCGGCCTCGGCTCGACGCGTCGAGATCTCGTTCTTGCCATAAGCGCGATATCGCCTGATATTCGGGCAATTGGCTCGGTTAAGATAGTTGAATGCCTAACAACCTCGATGCGTCTTTCTATGCAACGACGCCGATCTTCTATGTGAACGATGCCCCGCACATCGGCCACGCATATACAGAGGTTGCAGCCGACGTTTTGACCCGCTGGCACCGTCAGCGCGGCGAAGATGCCTTCTTGCTAACCGGCACCGACGAGCACGGCGAGAAGATTCTGCGCACCGCAGCCGCCAACAAGGTTGAGCCACAGGCCTGGGTCGACAAGCTCGTTCACGATGCCTGGCTGCCGCTGCTGAACACCATCGATATCGATAACCAAGACTTCATTCGCACTACCGAGCCTCGTCACGAAAAGAACGTTCAGAAGTTCTTGCAGCACCTTTATGACAAGGGCTTTATCTACCGCGGCGAATTTGTGGGCAACTACTGCGTCGGTTGCGAGGAATACAAGACCGAGGGCGACCTGCTCGAAGGCGAAGGCGATTTTGCCGGCCAGGCCGTTTGCGCAATTCACTCGAAGCCGGTCGAGAAGCTGCACGAGACCAACTACTTCTTCAAGCTCAGCGAATTTCAGCAGCCGCTGCTCGACTTTTATGCTGCGAACCCAAAGTTCATTCAGCCTGAATCTGCTCGCAACGAGGTTGTTTCATTCGTGCGTCGCGGTCTCGAAGATTTGTCGATCTCGCGCTCGAAAGAAAAGTTCGACTGGGGAATCGATATTCCTTGGGATGACTCGCACATCACATACGTGTGGTTCGACGCGCTGCTCAACTACATCACCGCAATTGGTTA
>JBEGTK010000098.1:0-4072 GCA_041179445.1 Actinomycetota bacterium
TTGTATGCACGCATGGCAGCCTTCTGACCAGCCGCATCAGGGTCGAAGGTGAAGATAACTTCTGCCGGAGAATCAATTTCGCTTGAAAGCATTCGATTCAAAGTTCTAATGTGATCGTCACCCAAAGCTGTTCCGCAGGTTGCAACCGCTGTGGTGATTCCAGCTAAATGGCAGGCCATGACATCGGTGTAACCTTCGACAACCACAACCTGCTGCTTCTTAGTTATGTCTTTTTTAGCAAGATCGATTCCATAGAGAACCTGTGACTTGTGGTAAACCAGAGTGTCACTTGAGTTCAAATATTTCGGACCGTTGTCATCGTCAAATAACTTGCGTGCTCCGAAACCAATCACTTGCCCGGTTGAATCTCTGATTGGCCAAATCAGACGACCGCGAAATTTATCGAATGTTCCCTTGTCGCCTTTTGTCACCAACGCCGCTGCGATAAGTTCGTCGTCGGTAAACCCAGCAGATTTCAGGTGGTTATAGAGCTCGGCCCAGGCCTTTGGAGCAAAACCAATCGAGAAGTGATCTGCAGCTGCTTTGTCGAAGCCACGGCCCTTTAGAAACTCTCGGCCCGCCTCTGCACCATCGGTCATGAGCTGAGACTGATAGAAAGAGGCAGCAGCGTTGTTGGCTTCGAGAATGCGGTTGCGCAATCCGTGATCGACCGATGGGCCACTGCCCTCTTCATAGGTGAGTGTGAAACTTATTCGAGCCGCTAGTTTCTCAACCGCCTCGTAGAAACTGATGTGGTCGAGTTGCTGCACGAACTTGTATACGTCGCCGCCCTCGCCGCAACCGAAGCACTTGTAGAAACCGTCATTCGGCTTGACCGTAAAAGAAGGCGATTTCTCGTCGTGAAACGGGCAGAGTCCCTTGAGAGAGCCCACGCCGGCGGGTTTCAAAGCCACGTAATCACTGACTACATCGGCAATGTTTAGGCGAGCTTTCACCTCTTCGATGTCTCGCGCGCGAATTCTGCCTGCCATGCCAATAATCCTAAGTTCTAGACCGATACTGACCGGCCGCCGACCAAGCGGTTATGCAGCGCTAGAGCGCTCTGATCGGTGAGCGATGCCACCTGGTCAACGATTACTCGACGTTGCGACTGTTCGTCTTTTGCCAAGAGCCAAGCTGAGCTGCAATAGGCATCGAGCTCTTTGCCGTTTTGAGCAAGCAATGCGTCGCTCAATTCAAGCAGCAGTGCTCGTTGCCATTCATAGAAGGGTCTGCGTGAATCGTGTGACATCAAGAAAGCCGAAACGAGCCCCTTGAGAACACTGATCTGTGCGCGCACAGAAGAAGGAATCAACAATTGCGATTGAAACCTAGTTACTTCTTCGCCTGCTGATTGCAGCGTGCGCTTGGTTGAGGCCTGAACGAATTCACCAATCAGGGCAGAACTCAGGTTCTTGAGTGTCGCAAGGTCACGGGCGTCACCGCTAAATGAAGTGAGCCAAAATTCGTTGGCCTCTAAAGTTTGAAATGCCTCTGATAATTGCGAACGGTCTAGTTCGCCGCCATTCCAAATTGAAATCTTGTCGATGAGGCTTTCGCGAGAACCGCGATCTGCAAGGTCCCGAGGATTAATGAACCCCGAGACGATTGCGTCTTCGAAGTCATGCACCGAATAAGCGACATCGTCAGCGAAGTCCATGACCTGCGCCTCGATGCACTTCTGTTTTGCAGGTGCTCCGTCACGCATCCAGGTAAATACTTCTACGTCGTCTGCGTAGACGCCGAACTTAGCTGTTTTGCCGGCACCTGAATCGCGCACAGAGTCTTCAACAGTCCACGGATACTTGCAGGTAGCATCGAGACTCGCACGAGTGAGATTTAGCCCACGGCTGGTGCCATCGGTGCTGAAGACTTTTGGTTCGATTCGCACGAGCAGTCGCAAGGTTTGCGCGTTGCCTTCGAAACCACCGATTGACTCGGCCCAAGTATTGAGAGCGGTTTCGCCGTTGTGACCAAAAGGTGGGTGGCCCAGGTCGTGCGCCAAGCAAGCCATGTCGACAACGTCAGGGTTTAGCGAAAGCTCTGAAGCCATTTCGCGACCAACCTGAGCAACCTCCAACGAGTGGGTCAACCTAGTTCGGGCAAAGTCTCCATTGCTCGGAGAGAGCACCTGGGTCTTAGCGCCCAGGCGGCGCAAGGCACTCGAGTGCAAGACACGGGCACGATCGCGAGCAAACTCGCCGCGCTGAGCATTTGATTTTCTGACCTCTGGCTCGAAGCGCTCTCGATCAAAATCGGTGTAGCCGGTTTCTTGATTCGCCATGCTATCCCCCAGACACATTCAGTTCGGCCTCTAACAACATAGTGCGGTCGTCACCCACGAGTTGCTGCGAGTTGAGCCAGCCATCTGGCAAAGATGTTGTCTTTGCCCCGCCGAGTCTTCCGCGAGGGCCTTCGGCCTCTTCACCCGGATACGGCGCTGAGCGATCGAGCTCGCCGAGAATTTCATCCATGTGTTGAAGGCTTTGCACCTGAGCCAGTCGAGCGCGAAACTCGCCGCCAACCGGGTATCCCTTGAAATACCAGGCAACATGCTTGCGAATGTCGCGACATGCGTGGTCTTCGTTTTCGAAATATTCAACAAGCAACTCTGCGTGCCTCTTGAATGCGTCTGCTACTTCACCGAGATTTGGCTGAATCAAATTTATTGCTGCGTTTGAATTCGGGTCTCTGCGATATTCATCGAATGCCTGTTGCAAATCTCCAAACAGCCAAGGCCTGCCAAGACAACCGCGGCCCACCACCACGCCGTCGACGCCGGTTTCTCGCATCATTCGAATCGCATCTGCAGCTGACCAGATATCGCCGTTGCCGAGAATCTGAACGTCTGGCAGCGATTGGCGAAGTTCTGCAATCGAATTCCAGTCTGCGGTGCCCGAGTAGTAGTCGCTTGCGGTTCTGCCGTGCAGCGCGATTGCCGCAACGCCAGCGTCTCTGGCAGTCTTGCCAGCATCAAGAAATGTCAGATGCTCGGCGTCAATTCCTTTTCGCATCTTCACCGTCACCGGCAAGTCACCAGCAGCTTTCACAGCAGAGGTGACGATTGCTTCGAAAAGATCGCGTTTCCACGGAAGTGCCGCGCCGCCACCCTTGCGAGTTACTTTGGGCACAGGGCAACCGAAGTTCAAGTCGATGTGATCTGCCTTGTCTTCATCTACAAGCAGTTTGATTGCTCTCGAAATTGTCAGCGGGTCAACTCCATAAAGCTGAACGCTTCGAATGTCTTCGCTTTCGTGATGCCCGATGATGCGAAGCGAACCCTCGGTCTGTTCGACCAAAGCACGAGATGTGACCATTTCTGAAACGTACAAACCGCCGCCGAATTCACGGCAGAGCCTGCGAAATGCGGTGTTGGTGATGCCAGCCATCGGCGCTAACACCACAGGGGTGTCAATCGCGATTTTGCCGTACTGCAGAGCAGGTTGGCGGCTGGCAGTGCCCGTCATTCGACTAGCCGACCAGCTTCTCTGCCAAGTAGCCCTTTAGTTTGGTTAGCGATACGCGCTCTTGTGACATGGTGTCGCGTTCGCGCACGGTAACGGCTTGGTCTTCTAGCGAATCAAAATCAACCGTGATGCAGAATGGGGTTCCGATCTCGTCTTGACGGCGATAACGACGGCCAATCGCGCCTGAATCATCGAAGTCGATGTTCCAGTGCCCACGAAGATCTTGCGCCAAGTTTCTAGCCATTGGCGATAGGTCTTCGTTGCGTGAAAGCGGCAAGACCGCAGCCTTGATCGGCGCTAGACGATAGTCGAGGCGAAGCACGGTTCTAACGTCTACCCCACCCTTTGTGTTTGGGGCTTCGTCTTCGGCATAGGCATCAACCAAGAACGCCATCAACGAGCGAGTCAAACCTGCAGCGGGCTCAATCACATAAGGAGTCCAACGCTCACCCTTTGCCTGATCGAAGTAGCTAAGGTCAACACCTGACTCTTTTGAGTGAACGGTTAGGTCGTAGTCAGTGCGGTTTGCGATGCCTTCGAGCTCACCGAACTCACTGCCTTGAAAACCGAACTTGTATTCGATGTCGACGGTGCGCTTTGAATAG
>JBEGTK010000099.1:0-3988 GCA_041179445.1 Actinomycetota bacterium
GCCTACATCAAGCGTTTGGGCATGGTCTGGGTCGAGGGTGAAATCACAAAGCCTTCGAACCGAGGTTCTTCGTTCTTTGCCGACCTGCGCGACCTTCGCGAAGAGATGGTCGTCGCGATTCACAGCTTCAACACCGGCAGCTTGCCAAAAGACCTGGTCGCAGGCGACCGCGTTGCTGTTTTGGTGAAACCAGAGTTCTGGAAAAAGGCCGGCAAGATTTCGATGCAGATTCACGATCTGCGCAAGGTCGGTCTCGGCGAACTGCTCGAGCGCATTCAACGTTTGCGCGAGAAATTAACCGTCGAGGGTTTGACCGACCCGGCGCGCAAACAGCCGCTGCCGTTTTTGCCGAATTGCATTGGTCTTATTACCGGCAAAGACACAGACGCCGAGAAAGACGTTTTGCAAAACGCAAAGTTGCGTTGGCCTGATGTGAAGTTCAAGACAGTGCACACCTTGGTTCAGGGTGACGCCGCTGCCCCGCAAATCATCGCTGCAATTCAGAAACTTGATGCAGACCCAGAGGTCGACGTGATCATCATCGCTCGCGGTGGCGGTGGCTTCGGCGACTTGCTTGTGTTCAGCGACGAGAAACTTGTGCGCGCTGCGGCTGCAGCTAAGACTCCGATTGTTTCTGCAATTGGCCACGAAGCCGACCGCCCGGTGCTCGACGATGTCGCAGATTTGCGTGCCTCGACCCCGACCGATGCGGCCAAGCGAGTTGTGCCAGACATTGCCGAAGAGCGCCGTCACCTCGACCAACTGCTCGGCCGCGCTTTCACCCGCATAGCCCACTACGTTGGCGGTCAGCTCGACCTAATCGCCCAACTGCGCAGCCGCCCGGTTCTTGCCAACCCATACACGTTCATCGAAGAGCACCAGGCCGAAATTGAAGAACTAGTTGGCGACGCCCGCGGGGCCATCGAAATCATGCTTGAGCGCGAGGGCAACAAGGTCGACACCCTGCGCAAACTGGCGGTCTCGCTCTCGCCTCAGTCGACCCTAGACCGCGGATACTCGGTGGTTCGTGACGAAGCTGGCCACGTGATTAGCGATGCATCCAAGATCAAAACCGGAACCAAACTCAAACTTCGTCTTGCTAAGGGCGAAACCACGGCAACCGCCGACTAACCGAAAGTAGGCTTGAACTATGAGCGAAAAGAAGCAGACCGCAGTCGCAGACCTCTCTTATGAGGCAGCCCGCGATGAACTTCAGCAGGTCGTCGCCCAGCTTGAGGCCGGCTCAGTAACTCTCGAAGCATCGATGACCCTCTGGGAGCGCGCCGAAGCACTAGCCGCACGTTGCGAAGAGCAGCTATCGGGTGCTCGCAAAAAACTCGATGACGTAATCGCCGCGAAGCAGAAATAGAAACTTGGCCGAAGAGTCTTCAGCAGCAAAGCACCGCGCGCGTCAGACCCTAATCAACCTGTTGCTCGCGCTTGCGGCCTCGGTTGGCATCGCGCTTGCACTGGTGATGGTGGTTCCGCGCGATGACAGCAACCTAATCAAGCCGGTCGACTACAAAGCAATCGCCGAGAGTGTTTCAACAAGCAGCGGGTTCAGAGTTTTGGCTCCTGCAGAACTTCCGGTTGGCTGGTGGTCGAACTCGGCTCGCTGGAGCGGCACGACTGCCGACGGCGTTCAAGAGTGGCACATCGGTTTTGTCGGGCCAAAGAATCAGTACATCGGTGTCGACCAAGCGTTCAACACAAACCCAACGTGGATAGTTCAGAAGCTAACCGAATTCGAACTCGTCTCTGAAGCAGAAACCGTTGGCGACTACACAGTCACCGAATACAAGGGAATCGGCGATCGCAACGCCGGCCAGAGTCTTTGGGTCTACCAATTAGTTGCTGGCGAAGAAACTACTTTTTACACAGGCACAGCCACTCGCGACGAGTTTGCACAATTCGCCAAGTTGCTCGATTTGCACTTCAATTAACGTTAGAGAGAAGGTCGAAATGTCAGCCGAACGCCCAAGCAACCCTCAGCAAGCCTGGGATGCCATGTTGGCCGGCAATCAGCGTTTCGTCACCGGCGACCTTGCTCACCCTCGCCAAGACATTGACCACCGCGAGGCCCTAGCCGCGGCCCAGAAGCCTTTCGCGGCGCTGTTTGGCTGCTCAGACTCCCGCCTATCGGCAGAAATCATCTTCGACGTTAGCCTCGGCGACCTGTTCGTTGTTCGCAACGCCGGCCAGGTTATCGCCGAGACGATTCTCGGCTCACTCGAATATGCCGTTGAGGTGCTCGGGGTGCCGCTAATCATGGTGCTCGGTCACGATGAGTGCGGGGCTATCCGTGCCACTATCGACTCAACTCAGGGCAAGCTGCAGGCCAAGGGCGAATTCATTCAGCACATCGTTGCGAGCATTCAACCGACGGTTCGCGCGGCAAACGCAAAGGGCATTCACGACATCGACACCGTGACCTCTTTGCACATCGAAGACACAATCAATGATTTGGTTTCGCGATCGAAGATCATTCGCGACGCCGTTGACGCAGGCAAGTTGGCAATTGTCGGCGCAAACTACAAACTCGTGCTTGGCGACATTCACCCTTTGGTGATGGTCGGCCAGGTTTCGTAGATCAGAAAAATACCGAAAGGCACTTCGTGGAATACCGCATCGAACACGACACCATGGGTGAAGTTAAAGTTCCGAAAGACGCTCTCTATCGCGCACAAACTCAGCGCGCAGTTGAGAACTTTCCGATTTCAGGAACCACCCTTGAGCGCGCACACATTGCAGCTCTCGCGCAGATCAAGAAGTCTGCAGCTCAGGCAAACGCCAAGCTCGGCGTTCTTGACCAGGCAATCGCAGATGCAATCTCGGGTGCTGCTGACGAGGTAATCGCTGGCAAGCACGACGGTGAGTTTCCGGTTGACATCTTTCAGACCGGTTCTGGCACATCGTCAAACATGAACATGAACGAGGTGCTCGCAACTCTTGCGACCGCACGCCTCGGTTCACCGGTTCACCCAAACGACCACGTCAACGCTTCGCAGTCTTCGAACGACGTATTTCCTACCTCGGTTCACGTTGCCGTGACCTCGGCGCTCATCCATGACTTGCTGCCTTCGCTCGATCACCTAGCCAAGGCTTTCGAGGTCAAGGCTGAGCTCTGGAAGACCGTGGTCAAGGCTGGTCGCACCCACCTCATGGATGCCACACCAGTAACCCTCGGCCAGGAGTTTGGCGGCTACGCAGCCCAGATTCGCTATGGCATCGAGCGTGTTGAGAGCACCATCGCTCGCACGGCTGAGGTTCCGCTTGGCGGCACCGCGGTTGGCACCGGCATCAACACTCCAAAGGGCTTTCCGCAGGAGGTTCTTCGCCTTCTAGCCGCCGAAACCGGCCTGCCAGTAACCGAGGCTCGCAACCACTTCGAGGCACAGGGCGCTCGTGACGGTTTGGTCGAGGCATCGGGTGCGCTTCGCGTTCTTGCAGTTTCACTAACCAAGATCAACAACGATCTTCGCTGGATGGGCTCTGGCCCGAACGCCGGAATTGCCGAGCTTCACATTCCTGACCTTCAGCCTGGCTCGTCAATCATGCCTGGCAAGGTCAATCCGGTTATTCCTGAGGCAGTCATGATGGTTTGCGCTCGCGTAATCGGTAATGACTCGACCGTTGCTTGGGCTGGTGCAACCGGAAACTTCGAGTTGAACGTAGCGATTCCGGTTATGGGCAACGCGTTGCTCGAATCGATTCGCTTGCTTTCGAACTCAATGCGACTTCTCGCCGACAAGACCGTCGATGGTCTCGAGGCGAATGTTGAGCGCGCTCGCGCACTCGCAGAGTCAAGCCCATCGATTGTTACTCCGTTGAACAAATACATCGGATACGAAGCGGCTGCCAAAATTGCAAAGCACTCTGTCGCCAAGGGCCTAACCGTTCGCGAAGCAACAATCGAGCTCGGCTATGTCGACGGCGAAAAGCTAACCATGGAGCAACTAGACAAAGCGCTCGACGTTTTGTCTATGAC
>JBEGTK010000100.1:0-3947 GCA_041179445.1 Actinomycetota bacterium
CGTGAAAGCTTCACAGATTATTTATGACATCGCTCGAGCCTGCGGAATTAATCCGCGAGTTCTGCTGGTTGTCTTGCAAAAAGAACAGGGATTGGTTCAGGCAACTAACCCAACCGCATACATGTATCGCGCTGCGCTTGGCTACGGTTGCCCAGACAGCGACCCGGGCATCTGCGGAAAGGTCTGGTCTGGTCTTTTCAATCAGCTATACAAGGGTGCAGGCCAGTTGCAGTGGTACAACGACCCTCGCGGATCGTTCACGAGCATGAAGGTTGGCAAGACCTCAAACATTCGCTATCACCCAAACGCAAGTTGTGGCACAAAGCCAGTGACAATCAAGAGCCTCGCAACGGCAGCGCTTTATTACTACACGCCTTACACGCCGAATGCTGCGGCAATGCGCAACCTTTATGGCAGCGGCGACTCGTGCAGCGCATATGGAAACCGAAACTTCTGGCGCTTTTATAGCGACTGGTTCGGCAGCCCAATCGGCGGTGGATTCTTGCTGAAGAGCGCTGACTCAGACACCTATCTGATTGTTGATAACAACAAGTACCTGATCAGCGACCCGGCCATGATCGAAGCCCTAAAGCCGCTTGGCCCACTGGGAACCATCTCGAAAGAGTACCTAGACACCTTCACCACATCGCCAACCATTTTGACCCGCCTGATTAAATCTGCAACCGGCCAATACTGGTTCTTCGATGCTGGCAAGAAATACACGCTGACCAGCTGCAGTCAGGCTGCGGTCTTTGGTCTCGATTGCGCATCTGCGGTTCAGCTAACTGCCTCGCAACTCTCTGCCCTTGTCGATGGCGGCGCAATGAGCGAGTATGTTGGCGCTGATGACGACACCAAGTACCTCATCAGTGGCGCAACCAAGCGTCAAATTCTCGACGCATACTCAGTGACCGAGGCGGGCATTGCATTGCCAACACTTGCGACGACTCGAATCACGGGCTTCAACTATCTGCCGTGGGGCAAGCCGATTATTTCGAACAAGGCGTTGTTCACTAACTCAACAACCGGCAACAAGGGTGTTTATGTCGGCGGGCAGTATTTCGAAATCGACCCGAAGACCTCAGCAGACGTGAACTTTGCAAAGTGGTTTGCGGCATCAACCGGAACCATGAGTGCAGATGGTTTGAAAGATGTAAACAGCGGCATCACGATTCGCTCGATTGTTCAAGACGAGCGTGAATTGCACTACTTGCTAACAGCAGAGGGCAAGAGACCAATCATCAACGGCACCGAGTTTGTCGAGAACGCACCTACTGTGTCTGACGCATTCCTCAACGCGATTCCGTCGGTTGCAACTTCGATCACGGCTCCGGCATTTGTTCGAGTGGTTGGCGACAAGGCAATTTACTACGCTGCCGATTTAGCTAAGCGACCAACTCTCTCGAGTGCAGATCGTGCGGTGCTAAGTGCGGGCATGACAAATGCGTCCGTGGTTGACCTAAGCGCTTCGGCGGGAGCCATGATCAAAACAGGTGCGCCGGTGATAGCACCGAACACCGTGGCCAAGTCGACAAAGTCGGGCTTGAGTTATTGGATCACCGGCCTGAACACGATGGCCCTGGTCGAGAGCACGAACCAAGCGACCCAATTTGGGTTGTCGAAGTCTCGCGCCACAGCAAGCACAGATTTAGCTGGCTATAAGCAGAACGCCAAGTTGACTGGCATGAAGGCTCTCTGTGGAACGCAGAACTATGTGGCCATTGGCGGCAAATACTTCAAGATTGATGCCGCCTCAGCAACTCACTATGCCGGTGGAACCCTGGCGCTCAGCGAAATCAACTGCTCGAAGCTCGTGGTTTCGCCAACCGAGCTCGGCCGATTCATTCGCACCCCAGACAAGATCTATTGGTTGGTTCAAAAGGGCAAACGCAGGCCAATCGCGACCGCAGCCAAGTATGAGACCTTGAGAGCCGGAATGTTGCCAGCGGTTGCTGTAGACGCCTACTTTGCTAGCAAGCTGCCGATTGGCACGGCAGCACCTGCAACCCTTGTCGAAGTCACGCCAACGCCAACGCCGACGGTGACCAAGACACCTGCTCCTACGCCAACGCCAACGCCGACTGCCACTTCAACCCCGAAGCCAACCACCTCGGCAACGCCTAAGCCAACTGCAACACCGACCGCGACGGCCTTCTATTACACAGTTGTCTCTGGCGACACTCTGAACGGCATTGCAACCAGGTTCAAGAAGACCGTTGCTGCGATCAAGACCGCAAACAATCTGACCTCAGACACCATAAGAATCGGTCAAAAACTTCTCATTCCATAGACTTGACGCATGTCAAAACAGGTCGTCATTCTTGCTGCCGGCATGGGAACTCGTTTAGCGAGACCACTGCCTAAGCCACTCACCGAGCTTCGCGATGGTCGTTCGATCATGAAGCAGCAAATCGACAACCTCAAGACCGCATTTGGCGAAAGCTATCGCGTCATGATTGTTGTCGGTTTCAAGCTCGAAGCAATCATCGAAAGATTTCCTGAAGCTACTTTTGTTTACAACGAGTTCTTCGACCAAACCAACACTTCAAAAAGTTTGCTCAAAGCCCTTCGCGCTTCTGGTGACGGCGGAGTGCTCTGGCTGAACGGTGATGTAGTTTTTGACCCGCAGGTTCTGGTTCGAGTCACCGAGCAAATCGAAGGCAACCAGTCATTCGTCGTCGTGAACCAGTCGAAGGTTAGCGATGAAGAAGTTAAGTACACTCTCGATGACACCGGTTTCATCCGTGAACTTTCAAAGCAGGTTGTTGGCGGTCTCGGTGAGGCAGTCGGAATCAACTACGTTGCCGGTCAAGACAAAGCTGCGCTGATCAAGCGTCTAGAAGAAGTCGACGACCAGGATTATTTTGAGCGAGGCATTGAACTTGCAATCGATTCAGACGGCCTTCGTTTCAAGGCCATCGACATCAGCGATCTTTATGCTGTCGAGATTGATTTCGCCGAAGACCTAGACCGAGCAAACGAACTCTTTTAGGCGTCTTGCCGCGAGGTTCTAGCAGATCTTCGGGGTCAAAGGCCTTCACTGAAAGCAACACCAAAAGCACCCAGCCGATTTCGAGAAGCATTCTGCTCTCGGTCAAATTCTGCGCGAGCAGCCCGATAAACATCAGCATCGGCCAAAGGTAGAGCGGGTTCGTGTGACGAACCGCCAAGCGCCAGAGCTTCACGAAACTGAGAACAATCAAGGCAAGCAAGGCAAGCAGCCCGATAGCTCCGAGCTGCAGCCACATGTCTAAATAGGCGTTGTGTGCTTGGTAATACGGCACCTTGTCGATCACGACAAGACCTTCAAACGGCTCGACTCCGGGCATCCAGTATGAGATCCAACCCCATCCTTGAATTGGTCGGTCGGCAATGAGCCCGAGAACCGACTTCCAGATTTGACTGCGGCCGGTCATGTCAGGGGTCTTGCCGAAGAATGCGAAGACCTCAGCTCTGAATAGCAAAACGACTGACGCGACTAATCCAGCGCCTGCCCACACCCAACGGTAGATTCTGTGGCGAAGGTCGCGATCTTTACCCTCGACGATTAGGGCAACGATGGCTGCGACGCCAACCGCAACGGCAGCGAAACCAACGCCGGCAGACTTCGAAAGCCAGAGCATTCCAAGAGCTGTTACGAAGCTAGTTGCCGTTAGCCACTTCGGTGTTGAAGAAACCACAAACTCAATTGCAAAAACGGTGATTCCGAGCAGCGCGAGGTAGGCAAGCAGGTTTGAGTTGCCGACGATTCCCTGAATGCGTTCGCCGTCAAAGAGGTGACCGCGGGTCCAATAAAAAGCAGAAGCAGGGGGAGTGTCACCCTCGTAGTTTTTGAAGATCGGCGCAATCGGCCCGCGAACAATTGCCGCGGCGATGAATTCAAAGACCAGCGATGCGCCAAGAATGGCTCTGAGAACATTGCCGAAGATGCGAAGCAGGTGACGCCA
>JBEGTK010000101.1:0-3907 GCA_041179445.1 Actinomycetota bacterium
CAACTTCGCTAACCTAAGCGGAATTTCAGGTTGGACTGACATTGCTGCACCGATTGGCATCGTAGCCATCGCTGTTTCACTTTTGATGATTGCAGGCGAGTTCGACCTGTCATCAGGTGTCATGGTTGGCACCACCGGTTTGATTATCGGAATGCTCGTTCAAGAGCTCGGCATGAACATCTGGTTGGCAATTTTGCTTGCCCTGGTCTTCGCTGCCGCAGTTGGCTTCTTGAACGGCTATGTCGTTGTCAAAACCAAGTTGCCGTCATTCATCGTGACCCTGGCAACGTTCTTCATTCTGAAGGGCGCTAACATGGCGCTCACCATGATGCTTACCGGTGCGGTTCGCGTAACCGGAACCGACAAGGCACCCGGATTCAAGGATGCCTTCAACATCTTCTCTACTCGCTTTCAAATTGGCGACGCATACTTTCAGATATCAGTGGTCTGGTGGATCGTTCTGACCATCTTGGCCACCTGGGTGCTAACCCGCACCCGCTTTGGCAACTGGATCTTCGCGGCGGGTGGCGATGCAAACGCAGCTCGCAACGCTGGTGTGAAAGTCGACCGCACCAAGATCATCTTGTTCATGATTACCTCTCTCGCAGCTGCGCTTGTTGGCATCATGTTCGTCTTGCGCTTGCAGGGCATGCAGGCCGGCCAGGGTGTTGGCCAAGAGTTCTACTACATCATCGCCGCTGCTGTTGGTGGCACCTTGCTTACCGGTGGTGCCGGTTCTGCAATCGGTGCTTCTATCGGTGCAGTGATCATGGGCATGGCATACATCGGCATTCCGTTCTCGCTATGGAACTCAGACTGGACCTCAACCTTCTTGGGTCTCATCTTGTTCTCGGCCGTAATGATTAACACCTTCATCAGCCGTCGCGCGAAAGGGACCAAATAATGACTAACGCACTAGAACTTCAAGACGTCGAAAAGAGTTTCGGCAGCGTAATTGCTCTTCAAGGCGTGAGCGTTCAGGTTGCTCCTCGCTCTGTTACCTGCATCCTGGGTGACAACGGTGCCGGCAAGTCAACGCTGATCAAGATTCTCAGCGGCGTTCACAAGCCAAGCAAGGGAACCTACCTTCTCGAAGGCAACCCGGTCACTTTCGAGTCACCAAGAACCGCTCTCGACAACGGCATCGCTACTGTTTTTCAAGACCTAGCTACTATTCCGTTGATGTCGATCTGGAGAAACTTCTTCATCGGCAACGAATTGCGCAAGGGTTGGGGTCCGCTTAGTCGTCTCGACGTGAAGCGCATGAAAGAAATCACAAAAGAGCAGCTGCTCGAAATGGGAATCGATCTTCGTGACCCAAACCAGCCAATCGGAACCCTCTCGGGTGGCGAGCGCCAGGCAGTTGCTATCGCTCGTGCGGTTTACTTCGGCGCAAAGGTTCTGATTCTCGACGAGCCAACATCGGCGCTGGGTGTTCGTCAGTCAGGAATCGTGCTCAAGTATGTTCTCGCTGCCAAAGAGCGCGGTGTTGCGGTTATCTTCATCACTCACAACCCAGACCACGCGATGCTGGTCGGTGACCGCTTCTATCTGCTAAACCGCGGTCGCCTGATTCACAGCTGGGAGCGCGCAAACGTTAGTGGCGATGAGCTTCGCAAGGCGATGGCCGGTGGCAAAGAGCTTGAGGCACTTACCAACGAGATCGAAAGCACTCGCAAGAAGTAAACAGCTCACAAAAACAAGACAGCAAAAAGCCGGGTCTATTCGTAGACCCGGCTTTTTCTTGCCTATAGGTAATTGCGCTGGCGCTTCTTCTGCTCTTTGTAGTTCTCGAGCGCTTGCTTAGTTGAGTCGAGTGTTGAGGTTTCGGCAATCGGTACATCCCACCAGCCCTCGCCACCAGGTGCATAGATCAGCGGGTCGCTGTTGATGTGAATCAGGACCGGGCCACCCTCGTGCGCCTTGGCTGCCTGCATGGCAGCGGTCAGGTTGCTTATTGAGTCTGGTCCTGGCTCAACACGCATGACCTTCACGCCATAAGACTCAGCGTTCATAGCCAAGTCAATCGGCAGCGCCTCGCCGGTCTCGTGATCATTTGCGGCTGCCTTGGCATAGCGATACTTCGTGCCGAAGCGTTGCGAACCGACGGTCTCACTTAGGTGGCCGATTGAGGCGTATCCGTGGTTTTGAATCAGCACGGTGATGAACTTGAGCTTCTCGGCAACCGCGGTGACCAGCTCTGTGTGCAGCATGAGATATGAGCCGTCGCCCACCATGACGACAGCGTCGCGACCCGCGCGAGCAACGCCCAAGCCAGCGGCGATCTCATAGCCCATAGTCGAGAATGCATATTCAACGTGGTAGCCGAGCTCGTCGCGCACGCGCCACAACTTGTGCAGATCGCCTGGCAGTGAGCCGGCGGCGCAAATCAAGACATCGCTCGGGTCGGTTGCGGCCTGAACCGCTCCGATGATCTCGGCCTGGCTTGGCAACTCGCGCTTCTGGTCGACGAACGATGCGTCAACAACACTGTTCCAGGTTTACTTCTCGGTCGCATATTGGCGCTCGAAATTCGGCTCGACTTTATAGCCGGCGAGAGCTTGGGTTAGTTCTTCGATTGTGTCGCGCGCGTCTGCAACAAGCGCGATTGAGCTGCCGTGCTTAATTGCGTCGAACGCTGCGATGTTAACGTTCACGAACTGCACGTCAGGGTTCTGCCATGCGGTGCGACTGCCGGTTGTGAAGTCGCTGTAGCGAGTGCCGATTCCGATAACTAGGTCGGCGTCTTTAGCAATGCGATTGGCAGCGGTTGTTCCGGTTGCGCCAACAGAACCGAGGTTCTGCGGGTGATCCCAGTTCAATGAGCCAACTCCAGCCTGAGTCATGGTTGCCGGAATGCCGGTCTTTTCAACAAAGTTGCGAAGAGCCGCGTTTGCGTTTGAGTAAATCACGCCACCGCCAGCAACAATCATCGGGCGCTTTGCCGACTTGATCGCAGCCACTGCTCTATCAATTGATGAGCGCTCTGCACGAGGTCGACGAATGTGCCAATCGCGGTCTGCCAAGAATTCTTCTGGCACGTCGATGAGCTCGGCCTGAACATCTTCAGGAAGACAAACGGTAACCGCGCCAGTCTCGCTAGGGTCAGTCAGCACACGCATCGCGTTCAGCATGGCGCTATAGACCTGCTCTGGTCGCGAGATTCGGTCGAAGAAGCGCGACAGTGGCTTGAAAGCATCGTTCACGGTCAATGTTGCGTCGAATGGCTGCTCGAGCTGCTGCAGAACAGGGTCTGCAACCCGGTTGGCAAAGGTGTCTGACGGCAATAGCAAGACCGGCAGGTGGTTCGTGGTTGCCACTGCTGCCGAAGTGAGCATGTTGGTAGCACCTGGGCCAACAGAAGCCGTGACCGCATAGGTCGAGAGCCTGCGGGTTACTCGCGAGAAGGCGATCGCCTGGTTAGCCATTCCCTGCTCGTTGCGACCCTGGTGATAAGGCATCAATCCCGGATTCGAAACGCTGAGCTGCTTTAGCGCCTGACCAAGACCGGCAACGTTGCCGTGGCCAAAGATTCCGAAGACACCCTCGATGGTTCGAACCCTGGTGTCGCCGTCAACTGTGTATTGGTGTGCCAAGAATTCAACGATTGCCTGACTAACGGTCATTCTGCGAGTTGCCATGATTACTTTCTTTCGTTGAAAGGTAGTCGCGGGTCTGCATCTTGGTGATGCCACGTCTCGCGAATCCAAGCGTAGTTAGGGTCGTCGGTAACGTTCCATGAGCGGTCAGGGTCTGGGCCTGCCATGACGTTAAAGAAGTAGAGGTCGCTGCCAGGGGTTGCGGCAACTGGTCCGTGCCAACCGTATGGCACCAAGCCAACATCGCCAGACCGAACGAGTGTGGTCACTTCGATTGGTCGTTCGTCGCTCGCATAAACGTGCAGCAG
>JBEGTK010000102.1:0-3879 GCA_041179445.1 Actinomycetota bacterium
GGGTCAACTTCTTTTTCACGGATGCGCTTTGGCAACACCTGTTCTGGCAATGCATAAAGTCGAGAGAAACTTTCGCGACCACCGCTGACGACTTCGCCATACATGAACATGTATTCGAGCGCACGCTTGACGTCGCTCCAGCCCCACCACGAGCCCTTGCGCACAGCGCGTTCGTGTTCGAAGTCTGCCGATGAAAGCGGGCCTCGGGTGCGAATCTCGTTCAAGATCCAGTCGAGAAACTCTCGGTTCTCGGCTGCCCACTTTTCATAGCGAGTGCGAGTGCCGCGCTGGTTGTGCTCCATGCGATAACCGAAGAGCGGGTAGTGCTCGGTTCGCACGAAAGAAGCCTCGTGCGCCCAATACTCGAGCAAAACCGGGTTCTTGCCGCCGTGCAGGGCGTCTAGATCGCCCTTGTCATAAGCTCCGAGGCGAGAGAACAGCGGCATGTAGTGGGCACGCTCGAAGACGTTGACGCTGTCGATTTGCAGCACACCGAGGGTGTCGATGGTCTCGAGAACCGTGGTCGGCGCGGTCGATGCGAGAAGACCCTGCCCGGCTAGGGCGAGCATGCGTGCGTCTTTCAACGAAATCTGCTCAGCCACGGTGCTCCTTCTCAAACTAAACTCTTACATTATGACTGCTACTCGTGTGCCAACCCTTGCTGACTTCGAGCAGGCGCTCATCAATGTGCGCCAGGTGGCTATCGAGACCCCGATTCTGCACAGCAACTTCTTGAGCAACCTGGTTGGCCACGAGGTCTTTCTAAAGGCCGAGAACCTGCAGCGCACCGGCGCATACAAGCTTCGCGGAGCTTTCAACCGCATGAGCAAGCTAACCAAGGATGAACGCAAGAAAGGCGTTGTTGCCGCCTCTGCCGGAAACCACGCTCAGGGCGTTGCGCTAGCGGCCAAGAAGCTCGGCATCAAGGCGACCATTTTTATGCCGGTTGGCGCTTCGCTGCCGAAATACAACGCGACCAAGAACTACGGGGCAAACGTTGTTCTCGAGGGTGCCGTCTTTGGCGAGACCCTGGTTGCTGCCAAGGCCTATGCCGAGAAAAAGGGCGCAATCTTTATTCCACCGTTTGACCACATCGACGTCGTAATCGGTCAGGGCACAGTTGGCATGGAGATCTTCGACCAGGTCGAAGATGTTCAGACCATCATCGTTTCAATCGGCGGCGGCGGTCTAGCAGCCGGTGTTGCGGTTGCAGCAAAGTTGCGCGCGAAGGCTCGTGGCAAGAAGGTTCAGGTCATTGGTGTTCAGGCCGAAAACGCCGCGAGCTATGTTCCTTCGTTGCGTGCCGGTCACCCTAAGCAAATCGACACCCGCCCGACTATCGCCGACGGAATCGCAGTCGCTAAGCCAGGCGCAATTCCGTTTGACCTAATCAAGGCGCATATCGACAAGGTTGTAACTGTTAGCGACAGCGAAATCGCTCAGGCGATTGTTGCTCTGGCCGAGCGCGCGAAGCTGGTCGTTGAGCCAGCTGGCGCGGCTTCGGTGGCTGCTCTGCTGACCGGCAAGGTCAAGCCAAAGGGCACAACTGTTGCGGTGCTTTCGGGCGGCAATCTCGACCCGTTGCTCATGCAGAAGATCATCGGGCACGGTCTCGAAGCCGCAAACCGTTACACGACCATCACCGTCATGCTGCCTGACCGTCCTGGTCAGCTTGTTAAGACCTCTGAGGCAATCGCTCGCGCTCACGGAAACGTCGTCGAAGTGCTGCACACCAGACACGGACGCGGCCTTGGCATCGGCGAAGTTGAGCTGCAGATGAGTGTTGAGACCTCGGGTCGCGAACACGTCGAGCGCATCATGACCGAACTAAAGAACTCGGGACTAAAGGCCCGCATCGATCACGAAGGCTAATCGTTAAAGAAAAACGGGTGCCGATTGGCGCCCGTTTTCGTTTAACAAGAATTTAGTAAGGCGTAACAGCCAAGATCTTTACGGCGAATACTTTGCCGTTTGGTGCCGCGTATGAAGTTTCGTCGCCAACCGATAGACCCATGATTGCCTGACCGAGCGGGCTGTCTGGGCTGAACACGTCGAGGTCGGTGCCTTCGCTGATTTCTGGGCTGCCGAGCAAGAAGTGCTGCTCGTTGCCGTTCAAAGTTAGAGTCACGATTGTTCCGGCGTCGACCTTGCCGTCGGCAGAGGCCTCACCAATAACTGCATCGGCAAGAATCTCTTCGAGACGAGCGATGCGCATTTCGATTTTGCCCTGCTCTTCGCGAGCGGCGTGATAGCCACCGTTTTCTTTGAGGTCGCCCTCATCGCGTGCCTCAGAGATTTTCTTAGCAATCTCTTTGCGGCCAAAGTTGATGAGTTGGTTTAGCTCGGCCGCGAGGCGGTCATAGGCCTCTTGGGTGAGCCAGGTACCTTCGTTTGCTTCAGACATAATTTCTCAAGTTTATTTGAACCAGCAGTCTTTGACTACGCCGGTCACCCCAAGGGCGGTGGTGTTCACCAAGACGGTTTGCTCGTCTGGGGCGTTGCTCAAGACGGTTGCCTCGCGATAGCCGACCACGGTGTATGCCGAGTCGAGCACCTCGAGCTGGCAGGTTACGGCCTCTGCACGAACCCGCTTGACCACGAACGAGATCTGGGTCTGCTGAGGGCTGAGCACCTCGAAAGACCGAACCTCTGCGGTCACGCGCTCGGCGTTCATCCATGTTGTTGAAATGCCCCAAATCAAGAAGGCGGCCAAGGCAGAACCGGCAACGGTGATGGCGAAACGGCGATCTCGTTGCTTTGACTGTTTGGTGCGGCCATAGCGAGCGGCCAGCAGTTCGTCTTGATTCATTGCCTCAAGGCTACCTTTTTGCGGCGATACTAGAAGCATGTTGAAACTGATCTCGACCGTGCTCATTCACATGGATGGCCCAACCCCGACCGAAACCACCGACCCGGCTAACACCTTTTATAGCCCTGGCACCGTTGGCTTCTTGGCGGTTGCCTTTATCTCGGGTGCTGCGATTCTGATCATTCTCGACATGGTTCGCCGCGTGCGACGCGTTCGCTATCGCGCCGAGATTCAAGAGAAGCTAGCGGCCGAAGCTGCCGACAACGGGATTAAGCGCGATTAGTAGCGCGGCCGTCCAGTGGCTCATAAAAGCCAAGACGGTCAACGAGTGAAAGATCTCGTGAAAACCAAATACACCAGGCACCGGGTTAGGTTTCTTTAGCCCATAAACCACTGCACCGATTGTGTATGCGAGCCCACCGCTCAAAACCAAGATCATCATCGGCGCATTAGCGTTCATAAAGTCGACGACATAAACGAATGCAGCCCAACCCATGCCGATGTAAATCGGAACATAGAGCCAGCGCGGTGCGTTGATCCAGAAAACGCGAAACAGAATTCCGAGAACGGCCGTCGACCAAATGATGATGATTAGCGGCAGGGCTTTTTCGCGCTGAAGCGCAAGCAGAGTGATTGGGGTGTAAGAACCGGCAATCAAAACAAAGATGTTTGCGTGGTCAATGCGCTTGAGAATCTTTTTGGCGCGTGGCTTCCAGTTGAAGCGGTGATAGAGCGCCGAGTTGCCAAATAGCAAGAACGAGCTTGCAAAGAAGATTGCGCTTGCGACCTTGGCAACAACGCCATCTGCGAGAACGATGAGCACGATGCCGGCTGCGATCACAATTGGCAGAACACCGGTGTGAATCCAGCCGCGCCAAGTTGGCTTTACGTCGGGTGCTGGCTCGCGAAAACCTTCGCTAATTGGCATGCTCATATGCCAACCTTATGTCGCTTGCCGTCTTTGACCAAGCCAGCCTTTGGTAGATTTCACTTGTGCGCAATCTTCTGTATCGGCTCTATGAGAATCGTCTCGAGCGCGGTCTAGCGTCTGCAGATTTGCCAAAGCACGT
>JBEGTK010000103.1:0-3829 GCA_041179445.1 Actinomycetota bacterium
GCCTGACGGCGCAATAGGTGGAAGTGCGACGCAGGTGTCGACGGCTGCGCGATGGTCATGTTGTTCTGCGCGCAGAGCTGCAGGTAACGTTCGATTCGCGCTGACGAGTGGTCAGGACCCTGACCTTCGTATCCGTGTGGCAATAGCAAAACGACACCAGAGTGCTGGCCCCACTTTTGCTCTGCCGACGAAATGAACTCGTCGATGATTGTCTGCGCACCGTTTGCGAAGTCACCGAACTGGGCTTCCCAGAGCACAAGTGCGTTCTGGTTTTCTACGGCATAGCCGTATTCGAAGCCCATTGCCGCATATTCGCTAAGCAATGAGTCATAGATGTAGAACTTCGCCTGGTCGTTTGCCAAGTTGCGAAGTGGCATCCACTCCTGACCGTTTTCGCGGTCGTGGAACACGGCGTGACGCTGAACGAAGGTTCCGCGGCGGCTGTCTTGGCCGGCCATGCGAACAGCGGTGCCTTCCATTAGCAACGAACCGAAAGCTAGCAATTCGCCGAAGCCCCAGTCGATGCCGCCTTCGCGACCCATCTCGACTCGCTTCTGCAAAAGCTGCTGCAACTTCGGGTGAACGCTGAATGCCGGCGGCACATTTGCGTGAGCGTTTGCAATCTGCTCGACGACGCTGCGTGAGATCGCAGTTTCGTGGGTGATTGCGGTCTGCTCAGAAGCGGTTGTGCCGATGCCAACTGGGCGAGCAACGAGTTCGACTGGCTTCGAAGTTGCCTCGTGAACGTCGTTGAACGCCTGCTCGAGAGTTGACTGGAAGCTAGCGTTTGCCTGCTCGAACTCTTCACGAGTGATGTCGCCACGACCAACTAGCGACTCAAGGTAAAGAGTGCGGACTGAGCGCTTTGCCTCGATGAGGTTGTACATCAGTGGCTGGGTCATCGACGGATCGTCACCTTCATTGTGACCGCGACGGCGGTAGCAAATGATGTCGATGACGACGTCTTTGTTGAATTCCTGACGGAACTCGAAGGCCAACTGTGCAACACGATAGACGGCCTCAGGGTCGTCACCGTTCACGTGGAAGATCGGTGCCTGAATTCCCTTTGCGATGTCGGTCGAATAAATGGTTGAACGTGATTCGCTCGGAGGAGTGGTGAAACCAACCTGGTTGTTGATCACGATGTTAATGGTTCCACCGGTCTTGTAGCCGCGAAGTTGCGACATGTTCAAGACTTCTGGAACAACGCCCTGACCAGCGAATGCTGCGTCGCCGTGAATCAGAATTGGCAACACAGGGTAGGTGGTGTCATAGATGCTGCCGAGGCGATCGAGCTTTGCGCGAACGATGCCTTCGAGAACCGGGTTAACCGCTTCTAGGTGCGAAGGGTTTGCAGCAAGAGAAACCTTAACCTGCTTGCCCTCGAGGCTTGAATAAATGCCCTCGGTGCCTAGGTGGTACTTCACGTCGCCAGAACCCTGAACGGTAGTGGTGTCGTAGTTGCCCTCGAACTCACGGAACACCTGACCGTATGTCTTGCCCGCGATGTTGGTCAAAACATTTAGACGACCACGGTGAGCCATTCCGATTGCAACTTCTTCGAGACCAGCGTTAGCCGCGCTCTGCAGAATTTCATCAAGGGCGGTGATGGTCGATTCGCCACCCTCTAGTGAGAAGCGCTTCTGACCGACGAACTTGGTCTGCAAGAAAGTTTCAAATGCTTCAGACTCGTTTAGCTTCTCGAGAATTCTGAACTGCTCTTCTTTGGTGAGCTTTGCATATGGCTTTTCGAGCTTCGCTTGGAACCACGCGCGCTGGGCTGGGTCTTGAATGTGCATGTATTCAACACCGACGGTGCGGCAGTAACTGTCGCGCAAGATCTTGTAGATGTCTCTGAACGGAGCCTCGGTTACGCCACCGAAACCACCGGTCTTGAATGAGCGGTCGAGATCCCAGAGGCTCAATCCGTGGTTCAAGATGTCTAGGTCTGGGTGCGAGCGCTGCTTGTATTCAAGCGGGTCGGTGTCGGCCATTAGGTGGCCACGAACGCGGTAAGCGTTGATTAGCTCTTGAATGCGAGTCTCTTTGTCGCGGTCGTCGCGGCTGTTGCGCTCGAAGTCGCTAACCCAGCGAACCGGCTCATAAGGAATGCGCAGGTCAGCGAAGAGCTCGTCATAGAAACCGCGCTCGCCGAGAAGAAGTTCGTTGACCTTCTTCAAGAACTCGCCAGAGCCAGCGCCCTGAATTACGCGGTGGTCATAGGTAGATGTAAGTGTGATGGTCTTGCCAACGCCGTGCTTCGCAAGTGCGGCATCGTTCATGCCCTGAAATTCTGCAGGGTAGTCGAGCGCTCCGGCACCGATGATGCAGCCGGCACCCTTCATGAGGCGAGGCACCGAGTGAACTGTTCCGATGCCACCAGGGTTGGTTAGTGAGATGGTCGAGCCGGCAAAGTCGTCTGCGCCAAGTTTGTTGTCGCGAGCACGCTTCACCAAGTCTTCATAAGCCGCAAGGTACTCAGCGAAGTTAAGCTTCTGCGCGCGCTTGATGTTCGGCACTAGAAGTGCGCGAGTGCCGTCTGGTTTTGGAATGTCGATCGCAAGGCCGAAGTTGATGTTCGCCGGAGTGACAGCCGCTGGCTTGCCATCGATTACGTCGTAATAGACGTTCTGCGACGGAAACTCTTTTAGTGCACGGATAATCGCGTAGCCGATGATGTGCGTAAACGAAACCTTGCCGCCGCGAGTGCGCGCGAGGTGCGAGTTGATAACGATGCGGTTGTCGATCATCAACTTGGCAGGGATTGTGCGAACGCTTGTTGCTGTCGGAACCTCGAGCGAGGCATCCATGTTTGTTGCAAGCGCCTTGCTCATGCCCTTCAAGAAGTCGACCTTGTTGTCGGTCGGCTCTTCTTCGGTAACGATGTCGATTGCCGAGGTAGAAGGTGCCTGTGCCGGAATTGGCTGAGGCTTTGGCTCAATGCGCGTGGTCTTTGCAACTAGAGGTGCATCTGTCGCCGGTGCGCTTACCGGTGCCGCTGGTGCAACTGGTGCAGCAGGTGCGGTCGCAGCTGGGGTAGTAGCGTGCGTGGTCTCTGTTGGGTGGTAGTTCTCGAGAATTGGCCACCATGAACGGTCAACCGCATCAGGGTTGGCTTTCCACTTGGCATACATCTCATCAACGAGCCAGTCGTTTGCACCGAAAGTATTGTCTTCGCCCGAATTCGTGCCTGACAAAGGGACCACCTTATCGCTTGTCTTTACAAAACCGTAACCAAGCCTACCTGCTCGAAAATGCTCGCCTGTATGCTGAGAAACATGGACTATTGGCTGATGTTGGCCCTGTCGGCGGCTTTGACCATCGGCACGGGCCTCTTCGTTGCTAGCGAATTCTCAATGGTCAATCTCGAGCGCTCAGACCTCGAAGCCCGCCAAGAACGTGGCGAAAAGGGCCTTGGCCGAACAATTCGGGCCCTGCAGCGCACAAGCACCCACCTTTCGGGCGCTCAGCTTGGCATCACCCTAACCACCATGCTCACCGGCTTCATGGCGGAACCGGCCCTGACCGAACTCATGGCTCCCGCGCTCGCGGACTTGGGGCTATCTGAGTCGGCGACCCACGGCATTGCCTTTGCCCTGGCTTTGGTCATCGCGACCCTGTTTTCGACCCTGATCGGCGAATTGGTGCCCAAGAAGTTGGCGCTGAGCATTCCGCTTCAGGTCAACAAGTTCGTGGTTATCTTTCAGCTCAGCTTCACCTGGTTGTTTGCATGGATGATTCACATCTTGAATGCAGTGGGCAACGCTGTTGTTCGCTCATTCGGAATCGAACCTAAAGAAGAGCTTTCTTCGAGCCGCACGGCTGAAGA
>JBEGTK010000104.1:0-4119 GCA_041179445.1 Actinomycetota bacterium
AGCCGACCAGCGAGCCCCGAGCATGGCCGTCGCAAAATTGGAAGTTATCGGATTTTTCAGGACAGGCTGGGTGAGACTTGCACGAATAACATCACCACGAGATACGCGAATTTCATTTTTTAGAGCCGACCAGGGGACTCGAACCCCTAACCCTCGCATTACAAGTGCGATGCGCTACCAATTGCGCCAGGTCGGCCTAGACACCTGATTTACAGAAGAGATTTGACCACTCTTCTTACGAGGGCGAGCTCGCAATCTGTGTCTATTGATCACCAAAGGTGAACATGGGTAATTCTACTTGCCGGCAGCGATTCCCAGAACGAACTGAGCGAATGCTGCTGCGTTGTCTACGGCACCTTCGTAGTACTGGCCGTCAACGAAAACCGCTGGGGTTCCGTGCTGGTCTTTCCAGAAGGTGTCTGTGTATTCAGGAACGCCGGTCTCAAGAGTCGTGTCGGTAGTTTTGGTGATCCACTTGCCAAATGACTTTTGGTTGATGCAGTCACGAATCTTGTCTTGGTTGGTGATTCCAACGTTTTTCGCTGTCGCAAACAACTCGTTGTTCTCTGGTCCTGCGGTTCCCTCTTCAGGCTGGTTCTCGAAGATTGCTTTGTTGAAAGCCAAGAAGTTGTTTGGCGAGTAGCTCGCAACGCACATTGCTGCGTTGGCGGCGCGGCTCGAGTATGTGTTTGGCGATCCGCGGCCATCCAAGAATGAAAGCGGGCGAACTTCGAGAGTCGCTACACCGGTGTCTAGCCATCCCTGAATCTGCGCCATGTTCGCGTTTTCAAAATATGCACAGTAAGGGCACTGGTAGTCAACGTAGGTGATGATCTTGACCGGGCTCGATGGAGTTGCTGTCGCTCCAGGTGCAGGCGTAGGAGTTGGGGTCGAGGTGCTTGTGAACATCTCGCCGTTTGCGCCAACCAAGAATCCGTTGTTGGTGGTCACGTTGATTGGGGTCGCACTCTGGTTCGAGTTAACGTTGCCGGCCATTCCGCCGATGACAACCGAGGCGATGATCGCAGCCGCAGCCACAACTGCCAAACCGACTGAAGCCTTAATGATTAAGCCTTTGCGGCGTTCGCTCTTCTTGTGCTGCTCGCGCATTGCCTTGGCCTTGGCGCGGGCCTCTTCACGCTGCTGAGAGCGGGTTGGGCGGTTGTTAGAACTCATGAACTACCTTTCGTCACGATTTGGTTTCGGACAGGCCTATAAGTCTAAACGAGGCATTTGAAAGGCAAAAGCCTTGGCATAATTGGCATACCAGCCGGCAACCGCTGTCTGGCTCTATCACTACGGATCGTCCGGCACGTACCTGCCGGTGAGGAGAAGAAATGGCATCAGTAACATTCGACAACGCCACCCGCATTTACCCTGGTGGCACCCGCGCTGCGGTTGACAAGCTAAACCTAGAGGTCGCCGATGGCGAATTCTTGGTTCTTGTTGGCCCTTCTGGTTGCGGAAAATCAACTTCGCTGCGCATGCTCGCAGGTCTAGAAGAAGTTAACGAAGGACACATTCGCATTGGCGACCGTGACGTCACCGACGTTCCGCCAAAAGACCGCGACATTGCAATGGTGTTTCAGAACTACGCTCTCTACCCACACATGACCGTGGCCGAGAACATGGGTTTCGCACTAAAGATCGCTGGCGTTAGCAAAGAAGAGCGTGCAGAGCGCGTTCTCGAGGCAGCGAAGCTTCTTGACCTAGAGCCTTACCTATCACGCAAGCCAAAGGCACTTTCAGGTGGTCAGCGTCAGCGTGTTGCAATGGGCCGTGCGATTGTTCGTAAGCCTCAGGTATTCCTCATGGATGAGCCTCTATCAAACTTGGATGCGAAGCTTCGTGTTCAGACCCGTACTCAGATCGCATCGCTTCAGCGTCGCCTCGGAGTAACCACCGTTTATGTAACCCACGACCAGGTCGAAGCTATGACCATGGGTGACCGCGTTGCAGTAATGAAGGACGGCGTGCTTCAGCAGGTCGACTCACCTCGCAACCTATACGAGAAGCCAAAGAACCTTTTCGTCGCTGGCTTCATCGGTTCACCTGCAATGAACTTGCTAGAACTTGAGAAAGTTTCTGGCGGAGTTCAGTTCGGCAACACCGTGCTTCCGGTTTCTGCAGCAATTCTTAGCAAGGCTGCCGGAAACACCATCTTCGTTGGTCTTCGTCCAGAGAACCTAGACGTAACCAAGAAGGAAGGCATCGAGGTTTCTGTTGACGTAATTGAAGAGCTCGGAGCTGACGGCTACCTATACGGTTCAGCACAGGTAAACGGCAAGGCAACCGACGTGGTTTCACGCGTTGATGGCCGCGTTCACCCAATGGCTGGCGACACCGTGTTCCTAAAGGCAACTTCTGAGGCAATCGTTCACTTGTTCGATGCTGTTTCAGGCGACCGCCTTAACTAATTAGCTCTTGAGTTCATCTCTAGACATAACGGCTGCCACGGTAGAGCCAGCACTGCTGGATCTACCGTGGCATTTGCCTTTAGAAGACTGGCCGAGCGAGACCATTGCCGCTCTGCCAAAGGGCCTCAGCCGCCACATCGTGCGCTTCGCCCATCTCGGTGATTATGTAATCGCCATCAAAGAAACGCTGCCTGAGCTGGCTCGTCGTGAATACGAAATGCTCAAGAGCCTAAACAAACTCGATGTTCCTTGCGTTGAACCATTTGCCGTTGTGAGCAATCGCAAAGATGCAAATGGTGAGCCGCTCATGGCAACGTTGATCACGCGTCACCTTAAGTTCTCGCTTCCCTACCGAGCCATGTGGTCGCAGGGTCTTCGACTCGAGACGGCAAAGCGTTTGGTCGACGCACTTGCGCTTCTGTTAGTTCGACTTCACATCACAGGTTTCTTCTGGGGCGACGTTTCACTTTCAAACACACTGTTTCGTCGCGATGCCGGTTCGTTCGCGGCATATCTCGTTGACGCAGAAACCGGTCAACTTTATGAAGCAGGTCTCTCTGCCGGTCAGCGCGAGAACGATCTAGAAATCGCACGCATCAACATCGCGGGCGAACTCATGGATTTAATTGCTAGCGGCAACGCGCACGCCGGAATTGATCCGGTTGAAATTTCGAATCGCATCGTGCAGCAATATCACGAGCTCTGGAAGTCACTCACCGGTGCTGAGATTTTTGAACCGAACGAACGCTGGAAGATTTCGCGTCGAGTGCAGCAGTTGAATGAACTTGGTTTTGACATTGGTGAGCTCACGATTTTGACAGAGCAAGATGGCAACAAAGTTCGAATTCAACCGAAGGTTGTCGACGCTGGCCACCACGCCCGTCGTTTGCTGCAACTAACCGGTTTAGACGTTGAAGAGAACCAGGCACGACGCCTGCTCAATTCGATTGACGAATACAAGTTGAAGCACGCCCGCCCGGGTGCAGACGAAGAGGTGCTCGCCCACGAGTGGATGAGCAAGGTCTATGAGCCGGTGGTAAATGCGATTCCGGTTGAGATGCGCGGCAAGCTCGAACCTGCCGAGATCTTTCACCAGGTGCTCGAACACCGCTGGTATAAGGCCGAGAACGAGGGTCGCGGCATTCCACTGCTTGAAGCCGTTCAGAGCTACGTGAGCAATGTTTTGGCGTTCAGACGTGACGAAGAGGCATATTTAGCACCGACCACCGGCAGCATTACCCTGCCTGAGGCCGTGCCGACCGGCATGATCATCGCGGTTGACGACGAAGAAACCGACTGGCGCGACCTGGTTTAGCTAGGCCGGCGCTTAGCCAGCTTTGCTAACGCGTGTTACTTCTCGAGACGACGCTTCGAAATTGAAGCAATCGCGTCACAGTTCTCTTGAACCAAACGCGAGAGGCCCTTGCCCTCGCTGCCGATAACCAAAACGAGCGGCTCGGTGCCGAGTTTGAAGTCGTGCATCTGCATGTCACCATCGCCATCGAGACCGATGATGAAACATCCGCGCTTCTTTAGGTCTTTCAAGGTTGCGTTAAGGTTTGCAGCAAGTGCAACCGGAACACGAGCAGCAGCACCAGCAGAAGTTTTCCACGCTGATGCGGTTACACCGGTCGAACGACGCTGCGGAACAATAACTCCCTGACCACCAAATGCTGCGACCGAACGAATGATTGCTCCGAGG
>JBEGTK010000105.1:0-3764 GCA_041179445.1 Actinomycetota bacterium
CTTCACATGACAGTGCAGACCGCTGTGCTCATCGAAACTTTGGTTGCTCTTGGCGCGCAGGTGCGCTGGGCTTCATGCAACATTTTCTCTACCCAAGACGAAGCAGCTGCTGCGGTGGTTGTTGGAAACGGAACCGTCGACTCACCAGCGGGAACTCCGGTCTTCGCAAGGAAGGGCGAGAACCTAACCGAATACTGGTGGTGCACCGATCGCATTTTCGATTGGTCAAACGAGGCCGCTGCCGAAGGCCAAAGCTACGTCGGCCCAAACATGATTCTCGATGACGGTGGCGACGCAACACTTTTGGTTCACAAGGGCCGCGAGTTTGAACTTGCCGGTTCGGTTCCTCCGACCGGTGTTGACGACAGCGAAGAGTATGGCGTGATTCTCGAATTGCTGCGCGACTCGTTGAAGAACTCACCAAATCGTTTCACCGAGATTGCAAAAGAAATCAAGGGCGTCACCGAAGAAACCACAACCGGAGTTCACCGCCTCTATGAATTTCACAAGCGCGGAGAACTTTTGTTCTCTGCAATTAACGTGAACGACTCGGTAACCAAGTCGAAGTTCGACAACAAATATGGAATTCGCCACTCGCTGCCAGATGGTTTGAACCGTGCAACCGATGTGCTCATCGGCGGCAAGACCGTTTTCGTCGCCGGCTATGGTGATGTGGGCAAGGGTTCTGCTGAAGCACTTCGCGGTCAGGGCGCTCGCGTAATCGTAAGCGAGATCGACCCGATCTGCGCTTTGCAGGCGGCCATGGATGGTTTCCAGGTTGCCCGCCTCGAGTCAGTTATCGAAGACATCGACATCTTCATTACTGCTACCGGAAACACCAGAATCATTCGCCCAGAGCACCTGCTCAAGATGAAACACCTCGCTGTGATTGCCAACGTCGGCCATTTCGACGACGAGGTAGACATGGCCGGCATCTCGCAGATCAAGGGCGTCGAGAAGATCGAGATCAAGCCTCAGGTGCACGAGTGGCGCTTACCAACCGGCCGCTCTGTGCTGATTCTTAGCGAAGGCCGCCTGATGAACCTAGGCAACGCAACCGGGCATCCGAGCTTCGTGATGAGCAACTCGTTCAGCAACCAGGTTCTTGCTCAAATCGAGCTATTCACCAAGAACGACCGGTTCGAGCTCGGCGTTCACATCTTGCCTAAGCACCTAGACGAAAAGGTTGCCAGTTTGCACTTGGCCGCTTTGGGTGTTGAATTGACTGAACTAACTTCTGAGCAGGCGCGCTACATCGGCGTATCGGCAAACGGCCCGTTCAAGGTAGAGCACTACAGGTACTAGGAGCAGCAAATGCGCTGGAAGATTCTCGTCGTCGAAGACGACAGATCGATTCTCGAGACGGTTCAGTATGCCCTTGAGTTAAAGGGCCACGAAGTTGTTGCGTGCGAGTCTGGCGATTTAGCCATGGATGTCTTTCGCGAGAGCAAACCTGATCTCGTAATTCTCGACTGGATGCTGCCGGGCATAGACGGAATTGAAATTCTTAAAGAAATCGCTGCCATTTCTTCTGTTCCAGTTGTGATGGCGACCGCTCGCACCGACGACGAAGAACTCGGATTAGCTTTTGACCTTGGCGCAGCCGATTACATGAAGAAGCCATATGGTGCTGCTGAATTGGTTCAGCGTGCTACCCGTCTTATGAAACCACTAGAGCGTGCAGATAGCGACAACGTTCAAATTGGCCCGATTTCAATTGACGTTTCTGCTTATGAAGTTAGCCGCGGCGGTTCAAAGATTTCTTTGACGCCACTTGAGTTCAACCTCTTGCTCACTATTGCCGAAGATCCGAAGCACACCTTCACGCGTGAAGAGTTGCTCAAGAAAGTTTGGTTGCACAAAAATCTTGGCGACGAAACAGACTTCAAGGGCAAGGTCGACACCCGTCTGGTGAACGTGCACATTCAGCGATTGCGCTCGAAGATCGAAGAGAACCCAGACGAACCACAAATCGTCACCACCGTTCGCGGCCGCGGTTATAAGGCTGGCGCTTTCTAAATGGTTTTTCGTCGCGCCGTTGAGCGCGCGATTGGCTTGCTGCGGCGAAACCTTCAGGCCAGGGCAGTGGTCACCACGATTGCGCTTTCGATGGTGGCTCTGGTCATTCTCGGTGGGTTTTTGTCATTCGGCATCGGCAACGGTCTCTATCAAACCCGTGTTCAGCAGGTGCTCAGCGAATCAGAGCGTGCTGTTATCGAAGTTCAGAACACCTTCTCTGCTTCGAGTGCTAGCGACGAAGTGGCGCTGCAGTCTCTGATCAACTCGGTTGTGCCAAAGCTAGAGAACGATTCGGCAGACCAGCCAAGACTCGTGGCGATGCTCAGAACCCCTGGTCAGAACAGCGCTCAGCTCTTGCAGAGCCCGATTTCAACCGACCTTGACCTGAACATCATTTCGACCAACATGAGGTCAAAGGTTCAGGCGAGCACCGGCAAGGTCGTGTATCAGTCGGTGTCGATTGCGGCGCAGACTGAAGTGCATCCCGGATTGGTCGTCGGTGCACCGATTGAGATTCCCCTCGCCGGAATTTATGAGTTGTATCTGGTCTATGACCTAAATCACGAGCAGCAAACACTTGACCTGGTTCAGGGAACCCTTGTTATTGGTGGTTTGGTGCTTCTCGTGATTATCGGTTTGGTCAGCTGGTGGGTGACCTCGCGAATCGTGCAGCCGGTTCGCCTGGCGGCAAGGGTGAGCGAGAAAATTGCTGAGGGTGCTCTCGATGAGCGAATTCCGGCAAAGGGTGAAGACGTCATCGCGCAGTTGGCGCACTCGTTTAATGCCATGGCAGACAACCTTCAGAATCAATTGAAGCAGTATGAGCAAATTTCAAAAATGCAGCAACGTTTTGTTTCCGACGTATCGCATGAACTCAGAACGCCGTTGACAACTATTAAGTTGGCTGGCGAATTGATCTATGACAATCGCGAAGACTTTGTGCCTCCGCTAAAAAAGAGTGCAGAGGCAATGAATTCGCAAATTCAGCGCTTCGAGACTCTGCTCGAAGATCTGCTCGAAATTTCTCGTTACGATGCCGGTGCGGTTGCCGGCCAATTTGAAATGGTCAATCTGATGGCCGTAGTCAAATCGGCAATTCAATCGATCGAACCATTGGCAACCAAAAAGGGCTGCGAGATTGTTCTCGAGACTCCGAGCGACAACATCGAAGCCGAAATCGACAGCAGGCGAATCGAGCGCTTGCTCAGAAATCTTCTTGCCAATGCGGTCGAACACGGCGAGGCAAAGCCAATCATCGTCGCGGTCGGCGCCGGCGCTCACGCCGTTGCTGTCAGCGTCACAGATCACGGCATAGGCATGACCAGAAGCCAACTCGATCGAGTCTTCGACCGCTTCTGGCGAGCAGACCCAGCCCGCAAGCGCACAAGCGGCGGAACCGGCCTCGGCCTCGCCATCTCGCTCGAAGACGCTAACCTTCACAGCGGTTGGCTTCAGGTCTCGGCAAAGCCAAACGAAGGCTCAACATTCAGGCTCACGCTGCCACGCAAGGTTGGCTCGGTCTTCTCGCAGTCGCCGCTGCCACTGCCGCCAAAGAAGAAGGTCGAAGATGAAACGCGTTAGCCTTCGCCTCGTGGCCCTTGTTACCGCGGCAACCCTGTTGTTGAGCGGATGCGCCAAGCTGCCGACCAGCAGCGAAGTCAAGGTTGGCTCTGACATTCAAGGCGGATTGACCACCGACTATCTCTATTACTCGCCGAGCGGGCCTGTCGAGGGTGCTTCTCAGC
>JBEGTK010000106.1:0-3715 GCA_041179445.1 Actinomycetota bacterium
ATGGGCGAGTATGCCTTCGGCGGGCAGCACAAGGGCAAGTTGCCAACAAGGTTTCGCATCTCGAGCGCGTTCTCATTTGTTTTGCTTCTGGCAATCGGCGGGCACTACCTTGCTCAGGCAGGCGTTTTTCAGCAACTTGCGCCTGGTGCAATCAACACGGTAGCCAACTGGATGCTCGTTGGTTTCAACGTGGTTGGGCTCGTGATGAACTCGATTGCGCGCAGCAAGAAAGAGCGCCAGATGTGGGTGCCGGTGCTGCTGCTATCGGTTGTGCTCGCGATTATCGTCGCGTTTGGTGCTGACTCTCGCTTGATCTGAAGCTGGGTTTAGATTTCGGTCGAGTCACCCGGCTCGAGGTGCTCGAACGTTCCTCCGTGTTTTTCGGTGACCTGCTTGATGCGGCCGTTATACATCTGGTGACCCTCGGCGCTCAGGTGAATGTTGTGAGTGCCAAATGAGCGAGCGGGTTTCACCTCGTCAACGAAATCCATAATTTCGCCGACCTTGGCCCACGGTGCGCTCGATGGGCAGGCGAGAAGTGCAACCTTGCGATCAGGTCGGGTGAAGCTGTCGCCAGGGTAATACAAGAGGTCGTTGACCATGACTCCGCAGTTTTGAATTAGCGCAATGCTGTGGTGAATCTCTTTGTGCATGTCGCCAAGGAATTCGAAGGTGAATTCGCCAACTTTGTGAAAGTCGCCGTGGTGCACGCTAGTGACCTTCAGGTTTGGTCGCGATTCGGCGAGGCGCTTGCGAACATCGTCGGTGCCGAAGAGAAGCGCATCCAGGTTGTCTGCCAAGATTCGATCGAGCTGCTCTTCGAAGCAGTGGTCGTCGTGCATGTGAGTCATTACGATTGCTCGCACGTTGCTTAGACCGGTGAGTGGGCGAGTGTAAACGCCAGGGTCAATCACGGCCGTGTCGCCGCCCTGCTCTAGAACCAGGGTTGCGTGCTCGAGTTTCGTGATCTTCATGAACTCGAACTTACAGCGTTGCTAAAAGTTCTTTCATGTATGCAATCTGCTCGGTTTGAGAGTCGGTGATTGCGTGACCAAGTTCGTGAGTGTTCTTGGTCTTCGAATTGATGACCATTTCGGCCATGTCGATTGCTACCTCGTGGTGGGCAATCATGCCCTCAAGATAAAGGCGATCGAATTCTGCACCAGAAGCTGCTTCAAGTTCGGCCATTTGCGCATCGCTGAGCATGCCTGTCATGGTCATTGTGTGGCCCATGGTCATTGAGGTACCGGCGTCTTTTAGCCACTGCTTCATGTCGGCGATTTCAGGAGCTTGCTCGCCCTTGATCTGAGCCGCCAGGGCTTTGACCTTCGGGTTTGAAGCGCGGGTCTCGGCAAGCGTGCCCATGTCGACGGCCTGCTGGTGGTGCGGAATCATCATTTGCATAAACATGATGTCGTCGGCGGTGTATTCAGAGGTGGCGTGGTTCATCGAACCCATGTCGTGGTCGGTCGAGCCGATGTTGACGGTGCAGCCGGTGAGCGATAGGCCGGCAAGCAGCAGCGCCGAAGCTGCACCGATGGTTCGAAGTGAAGATTTGCTCATGTCTTGGCCTTTCGTCGGGAGTACCCCCTAGGGGTATTATAAGCACATGGATGCAGACATCAAGAAGCGATTGCAACAAAGACTCAGCATTCTCGAAGGTCAAATTCGAGGGCTCAAAAAGATGGTCGATGACGAAGAATATTGCATGGATATCATCACCCAGTCGCTTGCCGCTCAGAAAGCGCTTGGAGCGGTCAACAAGCTCGTTGCCGAGAACCACATTCATACCCACATCTCACACATGATGTCTTCGGGCGATGCAGAGCAAATTACCAAAGCCCAAATTGAGCTCTCAAAGATTTATGAACTAAACAACAGAGGAAACCAAGGCGAATGACCGAACATGACTGCAAGGCTCACTCACCAAACCCTGTGATGTGTGTCTGTGACCACAACCCCGGCAAAGAGTGCCACTGCCCGCCGAACGAATGCAAGTGTGATCAGAAGCACCACCTGGTTGGCGAAAGCCAGGATGGCCACCACTGCTGCGCGACCGGTGGACCACACGATCTAGATGACCACAGCGGTCACGACATGCACGCTGGTCACGACATGCACGCGATGCATGGTGGGCATGCTGGCCACGAGGGGCACGACCACTCGCATCACGGCAACTTCAAGAAACTTTTCTGGTGGTCGCTCGTTCTGACTTTGCCAACCATGTATTTCTCGATGACTGTGCATCAACTGCTCGGCTACCCGATGCCGGTGTTTGCATTAAGCGAGTATGTTCCAGCAGTGCTCGGAACAATTCTTTTCTTCACCGGTGGTCGCGTCTTCTTGACAAGCGGTTGGCAAGAAATCAAATCTCGCAAACCGGGAATGATGGCACTGATTGCAATGGCAATCATCGTTGCCTTTGCATACAGCGTGTTCATCACGGTTGTTCAAGCCCTTGGCTACAAGTGGTCGGGCATGGACTTCTGGTGGGAGCTCGCCGCGCTAATTTCGATTATGTTGCTAGGCCACTGGATTGAAATGAATTCGATTATGAGCGCGCAGAACGCGGTCGGCGAATTGGCCAAGTTGGTTCCTGACAAGGCCGACTTGCTGCGTGACGGAAAAACAACTTCGGTTGCCACGGCGATGCTTAAAGTCGGCGACTTGATTCTTGTGCGCCCAGGTGCCGCGATTGCCGCCGACGGCGAGGTTGTCGACGGTTCAAGCGACATTGATGAGTCGATGGTCACCGGTGAATCGCGAGAGGTTCGCAAGAACATCGGCGATGCCGTTGTAGCCGGAACCATCAATGGCTCAAGCTCAAAACTGGGCGAGGGCACCCTGACTGTGCGTGTCACTAAGACCGGCAAAGACACCATGATCGCCGGAATCATGCGGCTTGTAGCCGAGGCTCAAGCCTCAAAGTCAAACACTCAGTTGTTGGCAGACAGGGCGGCAGGCTGGCTGTTTTATGTCGCTTTTGTGGCTGCTGCAGCAACTGCCGTGCTCTGGCCGGTTCTTGCCCAGCCAAGCACCGACTTTGTTCTTGAACGTGTTGTGACTGTCTTGGTTATTGCGTGCCCGCACGCACTGGGTCTAGCTATTCCGCTCGTGACCGCAATCAGTGCAAGACGTGCAGCTAAAGACGGAATTCTCATTCGTGACCGAAAGCAATTTGAGGCACTTAGAAACGTTGACGTTGTGGTCTTCGACAAGACCGGAACCCTCACAGAAGGCAAGCGAACCGTTGCTGGCGTTCACTCAATTGAGGGCAGAAGCGATGCCGCAGAGATGTTGCAGCTGGCGGCAGCCGTTGAGCAGTACTCCGAACACTCACTCGCACGCGCAATTGGTTCGCATGCAGGTTCAGAATCGGTTCAACCCGCAAAAGACTTCAGGGTTATTCCAGGTGTCGGTGTCACAGCAAGAGTCGGTGCGAGCGTGATCACAATTGGTGGCCCGGCACTGCTTACTTCGCGAAACATCACCCTGGGTGTTTCAGATCTGCTCAAGGCAAATCAAGAAAACTCTCTCGGTCGCACAGTGGTTTATGTGTTGAAAGAATCTGAATTGCTCGGATTCATTTCTGTCGGCGATGTCATTCGTGAATCTGCGCACGATGCGGTGTCGAAGATTCAAAAACTTGGCAAGCGCGTTGTTTTGCTTTCGGGCGATGCGCAGGGCGTTGTCGAATCTGTCGGTCGTCAACTAG
>JBEGTK010000107.1:0-3667 GCA_041179445.1 Actinomycetota bacterium
CGATGAAACCTAGGCTCGGCGGGCCGACCAAGAACGCGAAGTAACCAAAGGTTGTCACAAGGGTCACCTTGCGAGCAGCGTTCTCGCCCTCGCCAGCCTCAGAGATGAAGAGTGGAAACCCGAGTGCCGCGCCGATTCCCCATAGCGCTGCGCCTATCCAGGCAAAAATCACAGATGGCCCGAAGATCACAAATAGCAAACCGATAGCACCGGTGAGTGCCATCGCCTGCACCGTGTGACGACGACCGAAGCGATCAGAAATCGAACCACCGAAGAAGCGTGTGATCGTCATCGACAAATTGAAAACTGCAAATGCGATTCCGGCGTTCGCTGGCGACTCGTTGTAGCCCTCGACTACCGACAGTGCGAGCCAATCATTTGCCGCACCCTCAGCGAGAGTAATGCAGAGAATTCCGACTCCAAGCAAAACGATTCTCGGGTCTTTGAAAAGATTCACTTTCTCTGGCTTTGCAGCGGCTTCATCGCGGTGATGCAAATCTTGAGCCGTGTGAGCCGGAACAAATTTGAAAACGATAATTGGCATTGTCATCATGAGCGTGCACAAAACCAGAATCTGCGTTAGCAAAGAAATGTTCAACGCGATGCAAATTGTTCCGAGACCAGAGCCAGCGAGTGCACCAACCGAATAAGCGGCATGCATTCTTGGCAAAACCGAGCGTCCGAGTTTGGTTTCGATTGTTGAACCGTCAACGTTGATCGGAACATCTGCGATGCCATAACCAAAACCCGTGATGAAGATCATCAAGCCGAAGGTTATCCATGACTGGTTTAGTGCACCGACTGTTTGACCAATCAGGCCTAGCGCGACGATGTAGAAACCAATCATCATCGGCGGTTTTGTGCCGAAGCGCGCTACGATGCGCCCGGTAATTGTCAGCGCACAGATCGAACCAACGGCACCCGAGAACAAGAGCAAACCAAGCTGGCTGGTTGAGACCCCGAGCAAGTCTTTGATCTCTGGCAGGCGCACCAAGAGCGACATTCCGGCTGGGCCAAGCAGGGCGAACATGGCAATGATTGAGCGGTGCCAAGGCCTGATTGCTTGCTGCGGAGCGGTCACTCGACAACCTCTTGGCTGTTCTGGGCGTTGCGCTTTGCCGTATAAATCACAAGCAGAGTTGCTGCCGCTAGGGCCGTGAGACCGCCACAAACCGCGATGGTTGCGCGAATGCCAATCTCACCGGCGAGAAAGCCGATTAACGGTGAGCCGATTGGTGTGCCGCCCATGAAGATTAAAAGATAGACACCCATGACTCGCCCGCGCAAATTTGAGCTGACGTTGGTCTGCACATAGCTGTTTGCCGAGACCAGAGTCATCAGAGCGACGGCCCCGCCGAACGGAAGCAAGAACGAGTACAACTCATAGGTAGGTGCGAAAGACAGTGTCACGAGAAACAGCCCGAACAGAGTTGCCCCTGCCATGATTCGACGAGGCACGCGCCAACTCTCGAGGCGCGCAGCAATGAGTGCACCCGAGAGTGAACCGACCGCAAGAAATGTTCCTAGGCCACCGAACTCGGCCGGGCCTTTGTTGAACTCTTGCGTTGCCATGAGCGCGTTGAAGATTTGATAGTTCAAACCGAATGTCGCGCTGAAGAAAACAGTGAGCATCAGCATGGTGATGTCGAGGCGTGAGCGAATGAAAGCCACGGCATCTCGAATTCTGCCGCCAACCTCATCGCTTTTATTCAGATGCAATTCGTTTGCATTCAACATCGACAGAGCTGCAATCATCACCACATATGTAAGTGAGTTGATTATGAACGAGGGGCCGGTTCCGAAAAGCAAAATCAAGAAACCACTTAGTGCCGGGCCAACCAGACGACCCACGTTAAAGTTTGCAGAGTTCAAACTGACGGCATTTGCCAAATCTGTTTTGCCAACTAGTTCACTCGAAAAGCTTGTTCGAACAGGAGCATCGAGAGCACTGAAGACTCCGATTGCCAAAGCGGCAATGTATACGTGCCAGATCTGAACGACTCCGGTGACGATAAGAATTCCGAGCCAAGCAGAAGCTAGGCCGGCACCGAGATTAGTGATGTAGAGCAGCTTGCGCTTGTCGAATTTGTCTGCCAGCTTGCCGGCATAGAGACTCAAAAACAGGGTCGGTGCGAATTGAAGGCCAGTCACGATTCCCAGAATCTGTGGGCTTCCGGTTAGTTCGAGAACCAGCCAGTCTTGGGCCACGCGTTGAGCCCAGCTGCCGATGTTTGAAAGAGCGCTGGCCGGGTAGAGAATGCGGTAGTTGCGATGCTTAAGTGCACGCCAGGCCGCCGAATTGCTCACTAACTAAATCTAAGCGCTAGAACTCGCGAAGATTTACTCCTTCTCTGCGTCAGGCAGTCTCTTCATGCGGCTAAGTGGTGAGAAGACCACGAAACCGGCAGACAAGAAGACGCCAACGGCGCAGACCCACATCACTGCGGCGATTCCGAAAACGGTGGCCGCGGCACCAGCGAGCAGCGCACCGATAGGCATGACTCCCCAAACAAAGAAGCGAATCGAAGCGTTCATTCGGCCGAGAAGGTGCTCTGGGCAAAGCCGCTGACGAGCGCTCACCTGGGTGATGTTGTAGGTCAGCACGGTGAAACTGCCCACGAACTGGCCGGCCGCATAGACCACGATCGCGGTCATTTGGTTGCTGCTCGCCGCAATGGCAGGGGCGAAGGCGGTAAAGCCCATGACAACCGCCGAAACCGCGATCACTTGACCCTCGCCGATCCACTTAGAGAATCGGGCGGCTGTGACCGCTCCGAGCAGGCCACCAACCGCCGAAATCGAGGCAATCACGCCATAGACGGCCGGCGAGATGTTTTGGTCGCGAAGCAGCACCAATGGAATCAGCGTGAATTGAGCAGTTGAAAACAAGTTACTAGATGACGTCGTGAACGAAACAGCACGGATGATCTTGTTGCTCCACACAAACTTCAGACCCTCCGCAATTTCGTGACGAAGTTTGTTGCGCTCGGCTTTTGGCTTCGGCACTTCGCGATCGCGAATTGCACTCAAACTGATTGCCGATACTAAAAACGAAAGCGCATCCGCAATCAATAGCGCTGGAGCTTTGAAGACCGTTAGCAAACCGCCAACAATTGCGGGCCCAGCGATTCCCGAAAGTTGGTTAGTAGTTTCGAGCGACGAATTCGCCGATGCGATTTGCTCTTTAGGAACAACAATTGGAACGAAACTTTGATACGCAACATCGAAGAACACCGTTGCCAAACCGATTACTCCTGCAGCAACGAACAGGTGCCAGATCTGAATCGCGTTAGCAAAATAGAGAATCGGAAGCGACAACACCGCGACAAGACGAATGATGTCTGCCCAAATCATTACGCGTCGTTTTACCCAGCGATCAACCCACGCACCAGCGATAAGACCAACTAGCAAAAACGAAGCTGTCGACGATGCATTTAGAAAACCCATTTGCGCTTCGTTGACGTTCAACATGGTCACTGCGAAAACAGGAAGTGCCAAGCCACTCAGTTGCGAACCAATTTCTGAAACGGTTTGCCCGCCCCAAAGCGCTAGAAAGTTCTTGTTGCGAAGGTGTGAAGACTTCTTTGTCTCTGACATTTGATTACTTAATCAGGTCTGCGACCGAGTTCAAAATTTCTGTTGGTCTGAATGGGTACTTCTGAATCTC
>JBEGTK010000108.1:0-3657 GCA_041179445.1 Actinomycetota bacterium
GATCTGTGGCCACGGCAAAGGCCGCAAGCAGTACGAACGCGCCAAACAGCAGCCTCGGAGTGCTGCTCTGCGGAAAGAACACGGCAAGCAAATAAACGAGATAGGCCACGGTGAACATGCGCAGCTCGACCCCGAGCGCTTTGACCGAAGGCGTGCTGATAGCCCAGCCGGCAAAGGCAATCAGCCCGAGCACCAGCATCTGCCCGATGCCGTCGCCGAAGTGAAAAGCCCCCGAGATGAACCAGCCGGTGAACGGTTGCAACTCTGTGCTGCCGGTGTAGCCTGCACGCCAGGCGAGCTCGGTCTTGAGATATGCGTCGAGACGCCCGGTAGTCAGGGCCGCCACGATCAACCAGGCGAATCCGAGAATGCCGCTGAGCGCAGTGAGCGCTGCAAGTCGAATGCGCTCTCGCTGCTCAAACTCTTCGCCGTGCCTGCGCTCTCGCACGAGACGATAAACGAAAATCAGCGCGAACATCAGCGCGAATGCGAGCAAGCCCGGGCGAGTAACCGAAAGCACCGCGAGCGAAAGCACGAGCAAAACATCGCGGCGTTGAATAAAGAAGTAGAGCGACGAAACGATCAGCAAGAGCCATAGCGACTCTGCATAACCCACCTGCAAAATTGGTGAAGCCATCGAAAAAGAGATCAGCACGATTGCCCAGCGCGATTGCGATTCGGTTAGGCGAAGCAAGAGCAACTTGTATGCGACTAATACAAAAGCGAAACCAAAAAGCGTTGCAACTATCGGTGCGAGAAATTTGAACTCGACACCGGTCAGCAAATGCAAACCGCGAATCAAGAAAGGAAAGACCGGCATAAACGCCCAGTTGTTTTGCTGAACCGTTCCGTCAGGGTTGGTCGGCAAAACACTCGGATACCCGTCGTTATAGATGCGCTCGTACCACTCGGCATCCCAGATGTTTAGAAAGTCAAAGTAGCCGGGCTTTGCGCCTGTCCAATAATTGGCCTCTTGAATTTGCGCGAAGGCGAGAAAAAGAAAGAACGTTGTAATTCGCGAGGCGAGAAAAATCGACACGATCGGCAGCCACCACTTGCTGCGCCAAAGTTCTTGAACGCGTTGCACTGTTTTCTGTACCGTGTTCTGCACGCGGCCTTATGCGGTCAACCAGGTGCGAAGCGCCGCCTCGCAGGCATAGATCTGACCGACCGGAACGTTCTCGTCGTCGGCGTGCGCCTTGTTCGGGTCGCCAGGGCCAAAGTTCACGGCTGGAATTCCGAGAGCACTGAAGCGAGCGACGTCTGTCCAGCCATATTTTGGCTGAGGAACACTGCCAACCGCCTCAACGAAGGCAGCGGCTTCTGGGCGGTCCAGCCCAGGTCGCGCTCCCTCGCTTAGGTCGGTAATGCCAATCTCGAAGCCATCGAACAGCTCGCACAGGTGCGCGGCGGCCTCTTGACCGGTCTTGCTCGGCGCGAAGCGGTAGTTGATGGCCACAACGCACTCATCCGGAATCACGTTGGTGGCAATGCCGCCCTTGATCATCACGGCGTTCAGGCTCTCGCGATAAACCAGTCCGTCGACCTCAACCGACTGCGGCTCATAGGCGTTCAGGCGGTTCAAAATCTCTGCGGCACCGTGAACCGCGTTCTTGCCCATCCATGCTCTGGCACTGTGTGCCTTCACACCGCGAGCGCGAACTTCAACACGGATGGTTCCGTTGCAGCCACCCTCGATTTGAGCGCCGGTTGGTTCGCACAGAATCGCGAATGATGCGTCGAGCAGCTCGGGGCGGTTGCGCGAGATGCGGCCGAGGCCGTTGAGGCTCGCCTCAACCTCTTCGTGGTCATAGAAAACCCAGGTGATGTCTTTGTTGGTGTTTGCCTTTGTCATGGCGGCTGCGAGCTTGAGCTGCACTGCAACGCCGGCCTTCATGTCGACCGTTCCGCGACCCCAGAGCACCTGCTCGCGCTCCATCGGCAGCAACTTGGTCGGCAGGTTATCTGCCACCGGAACCGTATCGATGTGGCCGGCGATAATCACGCGGTTGGCGTGACCGAAGTGGGTGCGGGCAACGATTGCGTCGCCGTCGCGAATGATCTCTAGGTGGTCATAGCGAGCGAGAGCCGATTCGATTGCGTCTGCGAGGTCTTTTTCGTTGCCAGAAACCGATTCGATGTCACAGATCGCGCGAGTCAGTTCGACTACATCGCCTTCGAGATTTAGGGGCTGGCCAGACATAGAACGAGCCTAACTTGTAATCTTGAACTCGTGACTCAACCAACTTTTCTAGATTCAAAGGCCTGGGGCCACGGTCTCGCGACCGTCGCTGCCGATGGCACCGTTCTCGACGTGTTCTATCCGCACCCGCAACTCGGCGATGCCCCTAAGAACGACTCGCTCTGGGTCGTGCCTAAAGAACTAGACGCCCTGGTTGGCGAAGACGCTCGTCGCCGCGTCAGCATCCAGTGGGTTCGCACTGAAATCGACCTAACTCAGCCGGTCGCGTCGACCGCAGACGCATACCTGCGCCTTCACCTCTTGAGTCACCTATTGGTCAAGCCGAACACCATCAACCTCGACCAGTTGATTCCTAGCCTTCCGATTGTGGCGTTCACCAACGCTGGCCCAATCGCCCTCGACGACCTCGAAGAACTTCGCGGCACCCTGCAGCGCGCCGGCATCTCGGTTTATGCCATCGACAAATTTCCACGGATGGTCGACTATGTCACCCCACGCAAGGTTCGCATCGCCGACGCAAGCCGTGTTCGCCTCGGCGCTCACCTCGCGCCCGGAACCACGATCATGCACGAGGGCTTCGTCAACTTCAACGCAGGCACCCTTGGCGTCTCGATGGTTGAGGGTCGCATCTCGCAGGGCGTTGTTGTCGGCGACGGCAGCGACATCGGTGGCGGTGCCTCAATCATGGGCACACTCTCGGGTGGCGGCAAAGAGCGCGTGACCATCGGCGAGCGAGCACTCTTGGGTGCGAACTCTGGCGTCGGCATTTCGATTGGCGATGACTCGGTTGTCGAGGCTGGCCTGTATGTGACAGCAGGCACCAAGGTCACCATCATCGACTCAAACGGTGAGCGCGCCGTCAAGGCTGGCGAGCTAAGTGGCTTGCCGAACCTGCTGTTCCGTCGCAACTCGGTCACCGGTCGTGTCGAGGTTCTACCTCGCACCGGCGAGGGCATCCAGCTCAACTCGCAGCTGCACGCCTAAGTCTGTTGCCCTCAGGGGCTGTCGATTAGTATTGCCCCAAACAGGGGGTTCAAATGGTCCACATGCATCCGCGGCAGATTCCCGCAGACATTCCTTACAGCGAGAAGTTAATCTTTCAAGCCCTGCAAACTTCAGAGGGTGCTGATGACTGGCATGCGTTCCACAGTGTGAAACTCAACAAGATCAGTGATCGAGTCGAGGGCGAAGCAGATTTCATTGTCATGATTCCCGGCAAAGGGATTGTTGTAATTGAAGCGAAAGCTCCCGAAAAAATCGTCTCTGACGATGACGGCTGGCACCTAGTTGGAGTTCCCAAAGCTAAGCACGACCCCATCACCCAACTTGAAATGATCAAGACCGAAGTCAACAACTATCTGGCATCGAAACACATTCTCTTCCCGACAGCGCGTCTACTCTGGCTGCCGACCCTTGAAGCTAAAGACTTGTCTCCTCTTGAAGGTGACATAGAC
>JBEGTK010000109.1:0-3620 GCA_041179445.1 Actinomycetota bacterium
TAGCCCGGTGCGTTAGATGAAGAGTTCAGCGCATCTTGAATTATTGATGGCGTCGGATCAACCGGCGAACCTACTGAAAGGTCTACTGCCCCACCCGCGTGCAAAGCAGCTTTTGCCGAAAATGGCTTGAGCTGTTCCCACGGATACTCGGGCAGTCGATCGAACAAAAGTTTTACTCGCCCTGTGGTGGCACTGCGGTGACCACTTCGTGGTCGCCTGCGATCTTGCCAACTTTTGCTGCGCCGCCAGGTGAACCTACGGTGCTGAAGAACTCGACGTTGGCCTTGTAGTAGTCGGCCCACTGCGATGGCAGGTCGTCCTCGTAATAAATTGCTTCAACTGGGCAAACTGGCTCGCAAGCACCGCAGTCAACGCACTCATCCGGGTGAATGTAAAGCATGCGGTCGCCCTCATAGATGCAGTCAACCGGGCACTCTTCGATGCAGGCCTTGTCTTTGACATCGACGCACGGCAACGCGATAACGTAGGTCACTTCTGCTCCTCTTGGGCGTTTAGGCCATCAAACGGGCCTTTGCTACTGGCTAGTTTAACGGTGACCCGACGCACTTCGACGCCAAGTGCCTGGGCGAAGTCGTGGAAACAACATGACCAAACCGCAAATTGCGGCCGAACCATAAGCCCAGATGTTGCCAACCTCGTTGCCATAAATGATTACGTCGCTGCCCGGCTGGGTCTGCGAAAGCCAGAACACGGTCGAGACAAAGCTGAGGGTGAGCAGATAGAGAGCTCCGCGAGAGTTGCGAAGCAGGCGAAGGGCGAGAGCCAACGAAGCCACCATGGTGAAAGCAACAATCAAGCCAATCGGAAAGTGATCTGTCGGGCTAACTTGCACCGAGTGCAAGAGGCTGCCGGCAAGGCCAAGCAAGACTCCGAGTGGCAGCGCCCAGAAGAAAGTCAAAATTGGTCGAAGGTGAACCAGTGGGCTTGGGTTTGCCTTGCGAATTCTCTCTGGCTCGTCATATCGAATTTCTGAATTCGAGACCGAATAGGTCTCTGCAAAAATCGAGACTTGACTCGAGTGCGCTTCGAGAGCTGCGCGCTTGAACTTTGCTGTGGTTTGATTTCCGATTGGAACATCGAAACGCTCGCCTGACTCGGCTAAAACCCAAAACTGAGGAGCACGCTTTCGTGCTCGGCGATATTGGCGAATTGCCATTGCCGTTGCCTGGTGCGCCATCTTGTGATCAGGGTGCCCATAGCCGCCCTTTGAGTTGTATGTGAGAATCGCGTCTGGCTTAAATTCTTTAATGACTCGTTCAATGTCTTCTGCAATCACCGCGGTCGAAGCAGATGCGAGAGACATTTCATCTGTGCGATGTTTTTTAGTTGGGCGACCCATCGCGTTGATTCTCATGCCGCTATCTAAGAAAGCGCGAGTCCCAGCGAACGAGTGGTGAAGAGTCGAACCGGCCTTGCGCAATTCATCAAGCGCAACACGAAGCTCGCCGGCACGAAACGCACCCATTGCGCGCAGCTGCCCTTCGAGACCTTTTAGCTCTTCAAGCTTGACCTTGCCACGTTCACCGCGAGTCAGAGTTAGAACATAGACCTCGGCCCCAGCTGCCAAGCGCTCGGCGATTATGTGACCGCTGAAGAGGCTTTCGTCATCTGGGTGGGCATGAACCACGAGAAGACGACGGGGGTTGAACGCTTGCTTAGGCATTCCTCTACTTTAAACGCCTATTGACGACTTAGGTGAACCTAACTTAGGCTTGCCTTACCACCGAAACCCGTCTGATAACGGGCCCTGAAAGGTTAGAAAAATGCTCGCAAACTTCTTTATTGGCCTGCGCGAGGGCCTAGAAGCCGCACTAATAGTCGGAATCCTCGTTGCTTATGTAATCAAAATTGGTCAGCCTCAGCGCACAAAGACCATCCTCGCTGGCGTGGCAGCCGCGGTCGTATCCTCGATTGCTGTTGCACTCGCCCTCAACTACGCGGTCGAAACCGTTCCAGAAGGCACAAGCGAGATCATCGCGGGCACCAGCTCTGCTCTTGCTGTTGTTTTTGTCACCTGGATGATCTTCTGGATGAAGTCGCAGAGCAAAGCACTGGGTGCCTCTCTTCGTGGCCAAGTCGATAGTTCACTGAGCAAGTCGAGCCTCGCCCTCTTCGCAATTGCTTTCACGGCTGTCATTCGCGAGGGCGTAGAAACCGCCGTATTCCTTTGGAGTGCAAGCCAGGCAACCAACGCCGGAGACAACCCGGTGCTCGGTGCTGTTCTAGGTCTAGGCGTTGCAACCGTGGCAGGTTACCTTTTGTTCAAGGGTGCACTCAAGATCAACATCTCCAAGTTCTTCAACTACACGGGTGCGTTCTTGATTGTTGTATCTGCCGGAATTCTTGCTTACGCGGTTAAGGAGTTTGAAGAAGTTCTCACTCTGCCACTTCAGCAACTCACCTATGACGTTTCGAACATACTGCCGAAGAAGTCTCCGATTGAATCGGTCCTGCACGGCATGATCGGTTTCAACGCAAAGCCAACTTATCTGCAAACTCTAGTCTGGCTCGCATACTTGATCCCGGTGACCTACCTCTTCGCAAAGAAGACTAAGGTCAAGGCCTAAGCAATAAAAATGCCCCCACAGTCATGTGGGGGCATTTTTCATTTCGAATTATTCGCTTGCGCGCTTTCGAGCTGAAGCTGCACGAGCACGAAGGTTCGGGTCTAGTTCTAGCTTGCGAATGCGAGTCGCCTCAGGCGTAACCTCAACGCACTCGTCTTCACGTGCGAACTCGAGGCACTCTTCAAGTGAAAGTTTCTTTGGCGGGGTTAGTGCCTGGAATTCATCGCTTGAAGCTGCGCGCATGTTGGTGAGCTTCTTCTCTTTAGTGATGTTGACTTCCATGTCGTCGGCACGAGAGTTCTCGCCAACAACCATTCCGGCATAAACCTCAGAGGTTGGCTCTACGAAGAATGAGCCGCGCTCCTGAAGAGCAATCATCGCGAACGGAGTTGCTACACCAGCACGGTCGGCAACCATCGAACCGTTCTGACGGGTGACGATTTCACCGGCCCAAGGCTCATAGCCAGCTGCAAGTGCGTTCGCGATTCCGGTGCCCTTGGTAGTTGTCAAGAACTCGGTTCTGAAACCGATCAGTCCACGGCTAGGCACCTTGAATTCCATTCGAACCCAGCCAGTGCTGTGGTTCACCATGTTGGTCATGCGACCCTTGCGAGAAGCCATTAGCTGGGTGATTGAGCCCAAGAATTCCTCTGGAACGTCGATGGTTAGGTCCTCAACCGGCTCGTGCAACTTGCCGTCAACCTTCTTGGTGACCACCTGCGGCTTGCCAACGGTGAGCTCGTATCCTTCACGGCGCATCTGCTCAACGAGAATCGCAAGAGCAAGCTCTCCACGACCCTGTACTTCCCAGGCGTCTGGGCGCTCGGTAGGCAAAACCTTTAGCGATACGTTACCGATTAGCTCTTTGTCTAGGCGGTCTTTTACCAAACGAGCCGTGACCTTTGCGCCCTTGACGCGACCCGCCATTGGTGAGGTGTTGATTCCGATAGTCATCGAAATCGCTGGGTCATCGACCTTGATTAGCGGCAGTGGGCGAACATCGTTCGGGTCTGCAAGCGTTTCACCAATTGT
>JBEGTK010000110.1:0-3593 GCA_041179445.1 Actinomycetota bacterium
GGCTTGGACTGACGACGAACGTCGCGACGTTTTGGAATACCGCTGGTGGACGCTGCAAGAGCTAATTGAATCTGGCGAGATCGTGGGACCATCCGGTCTGGTCGAGTTTTTGAAGCACCACCTGGTCTAGGGCTTTTCCATATCGCCGATAATGAACATTATGTCAAGTAATAGATATTTGGCGCTCAGGGGCACTTCCCTTTGAATTTGACCTTAGGCCTGGCTCGCTGCCATCCAGTCAGATAGTTTCTGCGCGGCATCGCCAGAATCGATTGCTGCAAATGTTTTCTGCAATGCGGTCACAAATGCCGCATTCAAATCTGCCTGGGTTTCGATCTGGTTCGAGCCCAACGAATAAGCGACAACCCCTCCCGCAGCGTTTAGGGCCACCACATCACGGATGGCCGCGAAGTTGCCCGAGCGCTCGCCAGAAAGCAGTTTCTTGGCGACGTCGGCGTTGTGCTGGGCGTCACCGCCAACTAGTTGGGCCAAATCTGCTGCATTTAGGCCCAAATCAGCCGGATTCAGCGTGAATTCGCGAACCGCTCCCCCTTGAACCAGCCAAATTTCGCTGTTTCCGGTGGTTGTGAGCTCGTCAAGGCCGTCTGAACCCCTAAAAACGAGGGCATTTCGGCCACGGGCAGCCATTTCGGCGGCCATTAGCGGGGCAATCGATCGATTTGCCACGCCCAACGAGGTGGCTTTCGGCTGAGCTGGGTTAGCCAGCGGGCCCAAGAAGTTGAAAGTGGTTGGCACTCCCAGTGCCTTGCGGATTGGCGCGACGTGGCGCATCGCCGGGTGAAAAACAGGGGCAAAGAAGAAAGTCAGCCCGATTTGAGCAAAAATCTCGGCAACCCGCTCTGGTGAGAGGTCTAGGCGAATGCCAAGCACCTCGAGCATCTCTGACGAGCCGGTCTTGCCCGAAGCCGAGCGACTGCCGTGTTTCATAACCGGCACTCCAGCAGCTGCTGAGACGATTGACGCCATGGTAGAGATGTTTACTGTGCCAACCATGTCACCACCGGTGCCAACAATGTCGACGGCGTCTGAACCGGTGTCAAGAATCACAGAGTGCTGCAGCATTACATCGACGAGCCCGGCGAGCTCTTCGACGCTCTCACCCTTTGAGCGCAGAGCCATCATGAATGCGCCAATCTGCGCTTCTGATGAATCTCCAGACATTATTTGACCCATCGCCCAACTTGCCTCGGCGCGGCTGAGATCGCTCTTTGCGAGCAATTTGCCCAAAATATTTGGCCAAGACTGTGATGAGTTCATGACGACAAGTTTATTAGTGAAAAACCGCATGAATTCGCCCTAATTAGCCCGTTTAAGCACGGGGCGTGGGTTAGCATTAAGTCATGTCTACAGCGACTTTTTCTTCGCCAACCATCAACCGCCCTAGTGCAACTTCTGTCGGCACTATCGTTTGGCTAGGCAGTGAGGTGATGTTCTTCGCCGCGCTATTCGCAATGTACTTCAGCCTTCGCGCCAACTCCCCTGCAATCTGGGAAGGCGGCACCGAAATGCTGAATGTGCCGTTCGCTCTGACTAACACCCTCATCCTTGTAGCGTCTTCGTTTACCGCCCAGTTCGGCGTGTTCGCTGCCGAGCGCATGCAGCCTCGTGCAACCGGCTGGTCTCCTACCAAGTGGGGCATGGTCGAGTGGTTCATGATCTCGTATGTCATGGGTGCAATGTTCGTTTCAGGTCAGGTTTGGGAGTACGCAACCCTTATTTCTGAAGGCGTAATGCTGAACTCAGACTCATATGGCAGCGCTTTCTACATCACCACGGGTTTCCACGCGCTGCACGTTACCGGCGGTTTGGTGGCATTTCTGCTGGTTATCGGCCGCACATTTGCTGCAAAGAAGTTTGGGCACTACGAGGCCACAAGCGCAATCGTCGTTTCTTACTACTGGCACTTCGTTGACGTAGTTTGGATCGGACTTTTCTTGATCATCTACGTGTTGAAGTAAAGAGTTAGCGACAAAAGAATGAAAAAAACTATGAAGAATTCACGACGCAGCCCATTTGCGGCAGCTCTGGTTATTGCAGCCGGTTTGATCATGAGCGGTGGCGGCTATGCATTCGCAACCGCGGCCGTTGAAAGCGCTACCCCGGTTTCAGTTGCTTCATCACAGGAGCAAGTCGCAGAAGGCGAAAAACTCTTTCTCGCTAACTGCGCAAGCTGCCACGGCAAGAACGGCGTTGGCACACCAAACGGCCCGACCCTAATTGGTGTTGGCGCTGCATCAGCAGACTTCCAGGTTGCCAGTGGTCGCATGCCTGGTCAGGCAAGCGGTCCGCAGATGCAGGTCAAGCCTGTTCAGTTCACCGATGAGCAAATTGCTGCAATCGCGGCTTATGTCGGTTCGCTCGGTGTCGGCCCTGAGATTCCAACTGAAGAAATGATTGCTGCCGATGGCAACGCAACCAAGGGTGGAGAACTCTTTCGCATCAACTGTGCGATGTGCCACAACGCTGTCGGTGCCGGTGGAGCTTTGACCGAGGGCAAGTTTGCTCCTGCCCTAGTTGGTGTTCCTGCAGACCACGTCTACGAGGCCATGCTTACTGGCCCGCAGAACATGCCGGTTTTCAATGATGCAAACCTAACTCCAGAAGAGAAAAAGGACATCATCACCTACTTGAAGTATGTAGAGACCAACCCATCTGCTGGTGGCTATGAACTAGCAGGTCTAGGCCCTGTTGCCGAAGGTCTTTTCATCTGGATCATTGGTTTCGGAATCATCATCGCGCTGACCATCTGGTTGGGCGCTAAGTCGAATTAGTTTTTCGAAAAGGGAGCAGTTAATTGAGCGAAAAGGCTAAATCAGCCAAAGAGCACAACTACGAGAGCGGCCTAGCCGTTGTTGCAGCTGACAAAATCAAGGACCCGGGTCTAGAGCCACACCGCGTTCGTATGACCGACAAGAGCCCGGCGCACGAGCGTGCGGCGAACCGTCAGGTTGCTGCTCTGTTCATTTTGTCTGCGATTGGCAGCGTTGCAGCAATCGTTGCTTACTTTGCTTTCCCGCTAACCGATGACCTTGGCACCGTTCGTGCCAACACTTGGTGGCTAGGAATCTCGATTACACTCGGCCTATTCGGAATCGGTCTAGGTGCTGTGCACTGGGCGAAGACTCTAATGCCAGATGCTGAAGTAAGCGAAGAGCGTCACCAGACTCGCGGCAGCGAAGAAGTGCGTGCCCGCGCAATCGAAATCATCAAGCTTGCAGATCAAGAATCAGGTTTCTCTCGTCGCAAGCTAATTCGTCGTTCGATGTACACAGCTTTGGCATTGTTTCCGTTGCCGGCAATCTTCTTCTTCGGTGACCTTGGCCCAAGCCCTGCCGACACTCTTCGCCACACAATGTGGCGCAAGGGCACTCGCCTAGCGAAAGACCCAGACGGCACTCCTATCAAGGCTAGTGACGTAACTCTTGGTTCGATCTTCCACGTAATTCCATCTGGCCTAGAAGACCTGCACGAAACCAAACTTGAAGAAAAGGCAAAGGCAGCCGTAATTCTTGTTCGCGTTGACCCAGCAGATCTAATCGAGAGCGAAGAGCGCAAGAGCTGGTCTTATGACG
>JBEGTK010000111.1:0-3554 GCA_041179445.1 Actinomycetota bacterium
CTCGAAGTCTTTAGGAGAAAAATGTTCAAGCAGATGGCAGAAGAAGCCGCGGTTCAGTTGCCTTTTCCTGGCGTAGTCTTTGGCCTAATTGCCATGGGTGTATTCGTTTTGCTAGGCGTTGTGACCTGGAGCTACCGCGATGTAGCTAACCGCCACGACCACAAGCAGAGCAACTCAGAAGGTCACCACTAAGCCCTTTCGGCGATATAGGTTTTTATGGCCAAACTTCGACTGGGTGTAATGGGTGGAACCTTCGACCCTATTCACCACGGACACTTGGTTGCGGCCAGTGAAGTCGCTGCTGCATTAAACCTCGATCAGGTTATTTTTGTGCCGACCGGTGAGCCTTGGCAAAAAACCCAAGTCACCAACTCTGAAGATCGCTACCTGATGACGGTTATTGCAACTGCTTCTAATCCACGATTCAACGTCAGCCGAGTCGACATCGACCGCGATGGTCCGACATACACGGTTGATACCCTTCGCGACATCCAGGCTGTTTATCCAGACGCAGACTTGTTCTTTATTACCGGTGCCGATGCAATCACCCAGATTCTCGCCTGGAAAGACGTCGATCAACTTTGGGGTTCGGCAAAGTTCGTAGCGGTAACCCGACCCGGGCACGCGATGAAGCTACCCGAGACCGCTCCTGCTGGAGCGATAGAAGTCCTAGAAGTTCCAGCGCTTTCGATTTCTTCGACAGACATTCGTCAGCGTTCAGCAAACCAAGAACCGGTTTGGTATTTGGTTCCTGATGGCGTTGTTCAATACATCAACAAACACAAGCTTTATCGAGGTTCGAATGGCTAGCGCATTCTTCGACCCAGACGATTTCGAAATCCCTGCTCCGGTTGCAGCTCCAGTTGATGTGCAGCCGGTGACCACAAAGGTTCAAGAAGACAAGCCGAAGTTCTTCGACTTGAAGCCGGTTGCTCCAGCACCATCGATTGCAGTGGCAACGTTGGCAACGCCTGAGCCGGTCGCCGAGCCAGTGGTCGAGTCTGTCGCAGCACCAGTCGCCGAGCCGATTCGAATGCCTGAGCCGCTGAGCTTGCCGACTGAGTTTCCTGCTTTTGAAGCACCAGAGGGCTTCACCGTCGACCTGAGTGACCTCGCAATCGGCAGCAGCGAGCCGCTAACTCGCAGGCAGTTGCGAGAGTTGCAGCGACTTACGGGCAGCGATGAGATTGCTGCAGCGGTTGAGCCAGCAATCGAAACAGAGCTTCCTTATGAGGGCGACCTTGCAGAGCAGTTGCCTGACCTTGAGCCGACAGACTTCGAAGTCGCGACCGCGACGTCTGACGACTTCAGCTACCTGAACAACCAGGTCGAATCTATGTTCGATGTTTCACCCGGATTGGTAGTCGAGCCAACTACGAACTCCATCATGATTGATCAGGTTCAAGATCTAACCAACTACACCGCAACAATTAGCGAAACCGGTGAAATCTTAACCACCGGTGCGATTCAGTTGCCGATTGAACTGACCGACAACAGCACCGGTGAGATTCAGATTATTCAAGAGGCAGCAGCCCTCGATTCAGCCATCCAAGTTGATAACGCCACGGGGTTTATCAACACAATCGCACCAATGCGCGTGACCGGTGTGGTCAACGCAGTTTCAAAGTTCAAAGTAATTCCAACAAATCTCAAGCGCGGAAGCAGCCACCCATATTTGGTATTGGCAGCTGCAATCGGCATGGTCGCACTCGGCTCGCTTGTCGTCGCAGCTTTCTGGCTCAAAATCATTTAGGAAAAATTGACCGCTACAGCAACCGCAATCAAACTCACCAACATCGCTGCAAATGCAGCAGCAGACAAGATCGCCGAGAACATCGTCGCGCTTGATGTTTCAGAACTCATGCCGCTCACGGATATCTTTTTGCTCGCATCTGGTCGCAACGAGCGTCAGGTCGCATCGATTGCAGATGAGATTCAAGACAAGATGCTCGAGGCCGGGCACAAGACCCTTCGACGCGAGGGCAAAGAATTGGGCCGCTGGATTCTTCTCGACTTTGGCGACGTAGTTTGTCACGTGATGCACGAAGAAGACCGCATGTATTACTCGCTAGAGCGTCTCTGGAAAGATTCGCCTGTCATCAAACTCGACATTCCGACAACCTAAAACTGTTATAAACTAAGGGCTAGCAACGAATGGGCCTATGGCGCAGCTGGTAGCGCACCTGCATGGCATGCAGGGGGTCAGGGGTTCAAATCCCCTTAGGTCCACAGATATTAAAGAAAACCGCCTGATGGGCGGTTTTCTTGTTTAAGCCGCAACTCGCAGGCGTTTGATGCGCGAGGTGAAGCCCGATTCGATTTCTACGTTGGCTTTGCGAGTGCCAAAGTGCTTGGCAACCACCTCAATCAGAGCTGTGTTGGCTGCGCCGTCGACGGCTCTCTGCTTGAGAAAGACCGTTAGCGAACCGTCTTCATTGGTTTCGACCAATGGGCCCTTCGTTGAGCCGGGCTTGACCGTCACAGTGATTCGCACAAATCAAATCTAGACTGAAGACATGACTGCAACCTATCGTGGCTACACCTTCGATCAAATCGCCAAGACTCTAGATCACTCTGTGCTCAAGCCAGAGGTGACGCGCGCCGACATTGAGGCAGGTGCAGCAATTGCCGCAAAATATTCCACGGCGAGCTACTGCGTTCAGGGTTTGAATATCGCTCAGGCCGCAAAGTTGCTCGAGGGCAGCGGTGTTCCGGTATGTGCAACAGTTGGGTTTCCGCATGGGGCGATTACAACAGCTGCAAAGGCTTTTGAAGCGACCGAGGCGACTAAGAATGGCGCTAGCGAGGTTGACATGGTCATCAACGTTGGCGGGCTAATCGGCGGCGATGACGAGCTTGTGCTCGAAGACATCCGTGCAGTGGCAAACGCGGCTCACGCCGGTGGGGCGCACCTCAAGGTGATTCTAGAAACCGCCCTGCTAACCGCCGAGCAGATCGTTCGAGGTTGCGAGTTGGCAGAGCAAGCCGGCGCCGATTTCGTAAAGACCTCGACCGGCTTTTCGACAGCGGGTGCAACACTCGAAAACATTCGCCTAATGAAGGCCACGGTTGGCGATCGTCTTCGCGTTAAAGCTAGTGGAGGAGTGCGAACGGTCGACCAGGTGATTGATTTCATCGAAGCCGGGGTCAGCCGTTGTGGCACCTCAAATGCTGAGGCGATTTTGCTCGAATTCAACGCAAAGGCTGAATAACCGAAGTTCTTGCCCTTTCTGTCAAGGGGTGCTTTACTTAAGTCATGAACGCAACCCTGCCAAGTCTCTACCTATCGCACGGCGCACCTCCGCTGCTTGATGACGAGCTCTGGATGAACCAGCTCGCCACCTGGTCGGGCGAAATAGCAAAACCGAAGGCGATTTTGATCGTGAGCGCCCACTGGATGGCGCCGTCCACTTCCTCTTTCTTCGTGACGCGGCGTCCGACCCCGCCGAACGCCTCCGACAGCTTCACGAAATCGGGGTTGCCGCTCATCGTGGAGCTTGAATAACGGTGATTGTAAAAAGCTTCCTGCCACTGGCGCACCATGCCCAGATAGC
>JBEGTK010000112.1:0-3499 GCA_041179445.1 Actinomycetota bacterium
GCCCGCATTTTGGCGCGCTGCCTCAACTGTGCCGAAGGCCCAACCGACACCCCTTGCGGCAAGTGCCCGAGTTGCATCGAACTTTCGCGCGAAGGCAGCGGTTCACTAGACGTCGTCGAGATCGACGCGGCTAGCCACAACGGTGTTGATGACGCGCGTGACCTTCGTGAGCGTGCGGCTTTTGCGCCAGCTCGCGATCGCTACAAGATTTTTATCTTGGATGAAGCGCACATGGTCACACCCCAAGGCTTCAACGCGCTTCTCAAGATTGTCGAAGAGCCACCAGCCCACGTGAAGTTCATCTTTGCAACGACTGAGCCAGACAAAGTTATTTCAACGATTCGTTCGCGCACACACCACTATCCGTTCAGGTTGGTGCCACCAGCGCAGATGCACGAATATCTCGAGACTCTCTGTGCCGAAGAAAAAGTTCAGGTCGAAGCCGGAGTTCTCGCTCTCGTTGTTCGTGCAGGTGGCGGTTCGGTTCGTGACTCGCTTTCGTTGCTCGACCAACTCATCGCCGGCAGCGACGGCGGCAACGTTACTTATGACCGCGCGGTTGCGCTTCTTGGTTTCACTCACGGATCACTTCTCGATTCAGTAATCGAAGCTTTTGCGGCAAAGAACTCTGCAGCTGTTTTTGCCAGCGTCGACAAAGTAATTCAGACTGGTCAAGACCCACGACGATTTGTCGAAGACCTGCTCGAGCGACTTCGCGATTTGATTGTCGTTCTTTCGGTTGGCTCAAATGCCGAAGCGGTTATGCACGCGACTCCAAAAGACGAAATCGAAAAGATGATCACGCAGTCATTCCAGTTTGGAATGGCATCGCTCACTCACGCTGCCGAAGTGGTTAGCGAAACCCTTAACGCAATGTCTGGCGCAACCAGCCCGAAGCTTCAACTCGAGCTCATGTGTGCCAAGGTTCTCGTGCCAGCGGCAGACGAAACCGAGACCGGCAGCCTTGCCCGCATCGAGCGTCTCGAGCGCCGCATCGGCGTCGGTGGCGCAGCAACTTCGGCTTCAGCGCAGGTCTCTAGCCCTGCTGCGAGCTCAGCTGCGCCGGCTGCGGCCGCACCCGTTTCAGCCCCGGATGCGTCGAGCGCGGTGCCAACCGAGGTCGTTGCCCCGGCACCTGCGGCCGTCTCAAACCTCACAACCCAGCACTTCAAAGACGTCTGGAAAGACATTCTCGCAATCGTCAACAAGAAGTCGAAGTCTGCATGGATGGTCGCCTTCGCTCTTCAGGTAATCGACTTTGATGCGAGCGATAACGTTTTGACGTTGCAGTTCTCGAGCCCACGTGACCTTGAAAACTTCAAGGGCACGAGCAACGCCACCGAGGTTTTGCGCTCGGCCATCGATGAAATTCTTGGCGTGACCGTGAAATACAAACCACAGATTTCTGACGCGCAAAGCAAACCAATCGCGATTGTCAAAGAGACTGCACCGGCACCGCAAGAAACACCTGCCGAAGTTGTTGACGATGAGCCAGCAGATGTTGCGCTTCTCGAAGAAAAAGCTGAGAAGCAAGCCGAAGCACCAGCAGCCGAGAAACCAAAAACTAAATCGCGCAACTCAAAGATGGTTGACGAACAGGCTCGCTATGGCGAATCGCTATTGCGTGAAATGCTTGGCGCAGAAGTTGTCGACGACAAAAAGAACGGTCGCTGATGTACGAGGGTGTAGTTCAAGAACTTATCGATGAACTAAGTCGCTTGCCAGGTGTTGGTCCAAAATCTGCGCAGCGCATCGCTTTCTATTTGCTTCAGTCAGACGACGACCAGGCGAAGAAGCTCGCCGAAGTTTTGCTCGAGGTTAAAGAGCGCGTGCGCTTCTGCGAAATTTGCGGCAACGTCAGCGAAGAAGAACGCTGCAACATTTGCCGTGACGCTCGACGCAACCAAACCATGATTTGCGTTGTTGAAGAGAGCAAAGACGTTCAGGCGATCGAGCGCACTCGTGAATATCGTGGGCTCTATCACGTGCTTGGCGGAGCAATCAGCCCAATCGAAGGCATCGGCCCAGACCAGCTTCGCATCAAAGAGTTGCTTGGCCGTCTTTCGAACGCCGACATCGTCGAAGTCATCATTGCTACCGACCCGAACATGGAGGGCGAGGCCACGGCCACCTATATCGCCCGCATGCTCAGCCCACTCGGCATCACCGTCACTCGTTTGGCTTCTGGCCTGCCGGTTGGCGGAGACCTCGAGTATGCCGACGAAGTCACGCTCGGTCGAGCCTTCGCTGGTCGAAGGAACGCTTAAGTAGCCTCACAGCGCCCAAGCCAACTAAACTTGGGACTTCCGGCAATGATCGCCGCAAACCCCCTTGTTTGAACCCTATTTTTCGGGAGAGTGCGTTGGCCCTAATCGTGCAGAAGTTCGGTGGCTCGTCAGTTGGCGATGCCGCAAAGATTAAGCACGTCGCCAAGCGCGTAATCGAAACCCAGAAGGCCGGCAACCAGGTCGTCGTCGTGGTTTCGGCAATGGGCGACACTACCGATGAACTTATCGACCTAGCCCAGTCGGTCTCTCAAGACCCTTATGCGGCACCTCGCGAAATGGACATGCTTCTCACCTCGGGCGAGCGCATCTCTATGGCACTTCTTGCAATTGCAATTACCGCTCAAGGGGCGCAATCTCGTTCATTCACCGGCTCTCAAGCCGGAATCATGACAAGCGCAAAGCACGGAGACGCTCGCATTAGCGAAGTTACTCCGGTGCGCATTCAAGAAGCTCTAGACGCAGGCGACATTGCAATCGTTGCTGGCTTTCAAGGATTCAACAAAGACTCAAAAGACATCACGACTCTAGGTCGCGGTGGCTCTGACACAACTGCGGTTGCACTTGCCGCTGCACTTGATGCAGACGTTTGTGAAATCTACTCGGATGTCGACGGCGTTTACACAGCAGACCCACGCGTAATTCCTGCAGCTCACAAGCTTGACGCAATCGACATCGAGTCGATGCTCGAGTTGGCTGCGGCCGGCGCAAAGATTTTGCACATCCGTGCTGTTGAATACGCTCGTCGTCACAACGTTGACTTGCGAGTGCGCTCGACATTCAGCACTGATCCGGGAACCATCGTTTACTCAACAAAACCAGAGGGAAGCAAAATGGAAGAGCCAATCGTTTCGGGCATTGCAACCGACAAGGGCCAGGCAAAGATTACGGTTATCGGTCTGCCTGACGAGCCGGGCAAAGCTGCCGAGGTCTTTCGCGTAGTTGCCGAGGCTGACTCGAACATCGACATGATCGTTCAGAACAACCCAACCGGTGTTGACGTAACCGACCGCGTTGCAGACATTTCATTCACGCTTCCGCTCGGCGACCTCGGCCGCGTTGCTGGTGCCCTCGAGGGTGCTAAGGCAACTCTTGGCTTTCGCGAGCTCGAGCAAGACGCAGACATTGGCAAGCTCTCGGTGGTTGGCGCGGGAATGCGCACCCATTCTGGCGTATCGGCCACCCTGTTCTCGGCCCTGGCTAACGCAGGCATC
>JBEGTK010000113.1:0-3480 GCA_041179445.1 Actinomycetota bacterium
CGATTTGAACGCGAACGCCACCGAGAATTGCTGGATCGATCTCGATGTTCAACTTCAGGCTCTTGCCGTAGGTTGCCGCCAGGCTCTTTTCGAGTCTGTCGATTTGCTTTGAAGACATTGGCTGGGCCACGGTTACAACCGCAACAAGGCGCTCGGCGAAAGCAGAGACTTGCTTGCCAAAAGCCTCGAGAACGGTTGACGCACGACGTGCACCGCTGCCGATAACTGCACGGCGAATCAATAGAGCCGCCTCAGGAGTTGCCTTGCCCTTGATGAGAGCGTCAACCAACTTGGTCTTTGCGGCTTCGCTTGCGTTCTTGTCTGCAAGCGCGAACTGCAATTCAGAGTCGTTGTCCATCGCCTGCTGAAAACCGAAAAGCGCAGCCTCAAGAGCATCGATCTTCTTGTTTGAAGAAGCGATTGATGCAACGGCGTGCACTGCGATGGTTTCTAGAGCAGAAGCTAGGTCGCGTGGTCGTGACCATCGAAGCGAAACCAGAGAGTTCAAATAATCAAGTGAAGTCTTCGAAGCTGCCTTGCCGAAAACGGCTTTGACAACACCGGCCTTCGCATCTTTCTCAGTGGAAGGATCTGAGAGGATGCCGCGAAGCTGCGCAGATGATGCGAGAACCGCAGCTATTGCAAAAAGCTCTTCGGCGAACTTGATGTCAGCTTTAGCTAGCAGAGGTTTTAGTTCTGCTAGAGCCTTAGCTGTTGACTGTCTGGTTGCGCTTGCCATGGTTACTTCTTCTTGGTCTCGAGTTCAGCCAAGAATGAGTCGACAACGTTAGCTGCCAGCTTGTCATTCTTGAGGCTCTCGCCCACAACGCTTGATGCAAGATCGACAGCAAGGCTGCCAACCTCTGCGCGAAGTGCGACTAGCGCCGCCTGAGTCTCTGCGTCGATCTGAGACTTAGCGGCTGCGAGCAAGCGTGCTGCTTCTGCCTGAGCGGTCTCTTTGATCTCTGCACCAATTGCAGCGGCCTCTGCGCGAGCTTCTTCTCGAATCTGCGATGCCTCGGCACGAGAAGCTGCCTGCTCGGCCTCGATGTTCGCAGTCTTTGCAGCAGCTTCGGCCTGAGCCTTTTCTGCTGCTTCGAGACGTCCCTCAATTGCTTCGGTGCGTGCGTCTAGGGTCTTCTTGAAGTTAGGCAGAACCTTGAACCAAAAGAACACCAAGAGAATTGCGAAGACAACCGATGACCAGACAAGGTCGTAAACAGCAGGGATCAGAGGGTTGTGAGTTTCACCCTCCGCTGCTGCTGCGAGAATCCTTGAAATCATGGTGTGGGTTTCCTAGCGACTATACGAAGATGAATGGGGTTGCAAGACCGATAAGCGCTAGCGCCTCGGTAAATGCGATACCTAGCCACATGGTTACCTGCAACTTAGCTGCAAGTTCTGGCTGGCGAGCGATTGACTCGATGGTCTTTGAAACTACTAGACCTACACCAATGCCTGGGCCTACTGCTGCAAGGCCGTAGCCGACTACTGCAATGTTGCCTGATAGAGCGGCGATGTTGTTTACGTCCACTTGTTTGTTTCCTTCCGTGGTTTTGAACTAGCGGTTGCTAGCCCTTAGTGCTCGTCTGCCAAGGCCAACTGAATGTAGACCGTTGTTAGAAGAGTAAAAACGTATGCCTGCAGGAACGCGACCAAAATCTCAAAGAGAGTGAACGCGAAACCGAACAGAAATGTTCCCGCTCCGAAAAGCTTGAACAAACCTTCTGCGTTGAAGAAGAAGAACTGTGTTGCCGAGAAACAGAGCACGAGCAAAAGGTGACCCGCGATCATGTTCATCATCAAACGCAAAGCCAGTGTGACCGGGCGCAGGATGAAGGTTGAGAGGAACTCGATTGGAGTTACCAGTGCATAGAACGCCTTTGGCACGCCTGCCGGAAACAGCGCTGCACTGAAGAAGTGACCGCCGTGCTTGCGAACACCGGCATAGATGAATGTCACGTATGCGGCAAGCGCTAGAACAATTGGCAAACCAATGACAGAGGTTCCGGCGATGTTCAAACCAGGAATGATACCTGTGATGTTCATGCCTAGAACGATGAAGAAGATTGTGCTGAGCAGCGGCAAGAATCTATCGCCGTCTTTCTCGCCAAGCTGATCGTGCGCAATGCTCTTGCGAACGAAGTTCAACGAGATTTCGCCCATCAACTGAAAGCGTGAAGGAACCAAGATGTTGTTCTTGTATGCCTTCTTGAAACGTGCGGTCAATAGCCAGAACACAATTACCAAAACGGTTGTGACCAAAAGACGAATCAACATGATTCGGTTTAGCTCAAATGGGGTTCCCGCGAACGCTACAACTTCAGGGTAAAACTCGTTGATTGAAGGAGGGTGAAAACCGTCAGTGCCCGACGACTCGGCATTGACTGCCAGAGCAAGCAGAGAAAGAGCGTTAATCAACGGCGGTGTTCTCCTGAGTCGGGGCAAACGCTAGGCATTTGCGGCGATTGTGAGGCGGGGTTTGAACGAAATTTCATCCCGTTCGATTTGTAATTCTAACAGCATAAAACCGCGTGAAAATGCGGATTACAGGGCTGCGGGCAGAAACTTTTAGTTCGAGCTTACGGTCGGGATTCTCGAGCGCATCACGGCGACGGCATCGAGAGCGAGGCTGCCAAGAACCGAGGCGACAACACAGCCAAACAGAATCGGGCCGACGATGAAAGTTGCCGACTTCAGAACGGCCACGAAGATGATGAAACCGAGCAACTTGATGATCCAGCCACCCATAACCACCCCGAAAAACCCGCCAAGCGACAGGCGGCCGCCGAGCCAGACCGAGATTGCGGTCATCGAAACGAAGACCAGGGCCATGCCGGCTCCGATTAGTGCGCTGAGCAGCCCAGCTGTCGAGGCCACGAACCAGCCAATCGCTCCGCCGATCAGGGCGATTGCAGCTATCAAGAGCGCTCCCTGCTTGAGAACCTGGCTAAAAAGCTGAGAGATCGAGTTAGACATGTTTTGCTCCGATTCGTTTCTTGAGAATTGGCCAAATCGTGAAGAGAGTTGCGGCTGCTCCCCCGATCAAAATGAACAGCGCAATGAACTGCCAGCTCCAGAAGAAGAAAAGCAGGCATGACAGCGAAATAAGGGCCGTCCAGATATAAAAGACGAGCACCGAGCCGACGTGACTGTGACCGAGGTCTTGAAGACGGTGGTGAATGTGCTGGCGGTCAGCCGCGAATGGCGATTTTCCGGCTCGAAGGCGACGCAAGACTGCCATCGTAAAATCGAGCAGCGGCAGCACCAAGATTGCGAGCGGCAAAATCAACGGGATGAACGCTGGCACGAGGTCATCCTTGCCTGCCATGTGCGGGTCGATTTGGCCGGTGACAGTTAACGCAGAAGTTGCCATTAGCAAACCGAGAAGCATCGCGCCTGAATCGCCCATGAAGATTTTCGCTGGTCGCCAGTTGTGCGGCAAGAAACCGATGCACATTCCGATCACGATTGCCGAAA
>JBEGTK010000114.1:0-3470 GCA_041179445.1 Actinomycetota bacterium
CATTGTCGGGCCAACCCACCCATTGCTTGTCGACAGATTTCTTGACGATGCGATTGAGATCGACATCGACGCCCTGTACGACGGTGAACAGCTTTATGTCGGTGGAGTCATGGAGCACATTGAAGAAGCCGGAATTCACTCGGGCGATTCAAGTTGCACGCTCCCTCCGGTGACAATGAGCGAAGGGCAGATTTCACGAGTTCGTGAAGCCACCGAAGCAATTGCAAAGGGAATCGGCGTTCGTGGCTTGCTGAACGTGCAGTTCGCTCTTGCCAACGATGTTCTCTATGTACTCGAGGCAAACCCGCGTGCATCACGAACGGTGCCTTTCGTTTCTAAAGCTCTCGGCATCACTCTTGCAAAGGCAGCGTCACGAGTCATGGTTGGCGAAAGCATCGCATCGCTTATTGCCAATGGAGCTTTGCCTGCAAAAGACGGAACACACATTCCAGCCGGTTCAGCAATCTCGGTAAAAGAGGCGGTTCTGCCGTTCAAGAGATTCGCAACTAAAGACGGTCGATTCGTCGACTCTCTTCTCGGCCCAGAAATGCGCTCGACCGGTGAAGTTATGGGAATCGACGTTGACTTTCCGCGTGCCTTTGCCAAGAGCCAAGCAGCAGCAGGTTCGGCTCTGCCGAAGTCTGGAAGCGTCTTCGTCTCTGTAGCAGACCGTGACAAGCCCCACCTGGTATTGCCAGTGCGTCGCTTGCAACAGCTTGGTTACAAGGTGTTGGCCACTTCTGGCACAGCGGCCATCCTTGCTAGACACGGCATTGAGGTGCAGGTGGTGCGCAAGCACACTGACCCCGACTCAATTGAAGGGCCTTCAATCGTTGATCTGATCAACGACGGCAAAGTTGATGTTGTCGTAAACACTCCGAGCGGTTCGCATGCCCGCAAGGATGGCTACGAGATTCGTGCAGCAACGACTGCGGCAGATAAGGCAATCTTCACAACCATCGCGCAGCTAAGTGCCGCTATTGGTTCATTCGAAGCGGTGCTGGCCGGGCCTTTCAGCGTGAAGTCTCTTCAAGAGCATGCTCTCGACAGAAGGGCTGCACTTGCCAAGTAGCTTCGGTTCTCGCCTTCAAAAGGGCTTCGATAAATACGGGCAGTTATGCGTAGGCATCGACCCGCACGCTTCACTTCTCGAAGAGTGGGCGCTTGAAGACACGGTTGACGGTCTGAAGTCGTTCTCGTTCGCTGTGCTCGAAGCCTCTGTAGATCGCGTTGCCGCGATCAAGCCACAGGTGAGTTTCTTCGAACGTCACGGTTCACGAGGGTTCGCCGTTCTCGAACAACTTGCGCAAAAGGCATCTGAGAGCGACATTCTGGTAATCATGGATGCCAAGCGTGGCGACATTGGCAGCACAATGGATGGCTATTTCGACGCCTGGCTTGGCAAGACTGCGCCCTTTATTTGCGATGCACTAACAGTGAGCCCCTACCTAGGTTTCGATTCGTTGAAAGACGTAATGAGTGAGTCTCTCGAACGCGGCAAGGGTCTTTTCGTTCTGGCTGCCACGTCAAACCCAGAAGGCAGGCAAGTTCAGCGAGCAAAGACGGGCGAGCTTTCGGTCGCTGCAGACATCTATTCATCATTAGAAGCAGCAAACAAAGTCAACGTCGAAGCGAGTTCTCGCATTGGCTCATTCGGTGCCGTCGTCGGTGCAACGCTAAACCTCTCGGCGTTCGGCCTTGGTGCAATTCAATCGGACGCGAGCCAGTTGACGCCGCTTCTCGCACCTGGATTCGGGGCGCAGGGTGCAAAACTCTCTGATGCTGGCGATCTCTTTGGCGCTTCGGCTCATCGCTTGTTGGCGTCTGTTTCACGAAGCGTGTTATCTTCTGGCTCTGCCCAAATCGCGAACGCAATTGACTCTGCCAAGGACGAATTGGCAGCAGGATTGAGCCATGGTTAATCTCAACCACAAACTTCTTGTGCTTGCCGGACCAACCGCCGTTGGCAAGGGCACGGTTGCCAGATACATCATCGAACACAACCCGCAGGTTGTTTTAAGTGTCTCGGCAACAACTCGAGCACCAAGGCCGGGCGAGGTTGACGGCGTTAGCTATTACTTTTTGACCGATGATGAATTCGATGAGCTAATCGCCACTAACCAGATGCTCGAGTTCGCTGTGGTTCACGGCAAACATCGCTATGGAACTCCAAGGCAGCCAGTCGAGGCCGCACTTGCCGAGGGCAAAGCCGTATTGCTCGAAATTGACATTCAGGGTGCCCGACAGGTCAAACAGCGCATGTCGCAGGCGACGACCGTGTTCTTAGCCCCGCCATCCTGGGATGAACTGGTGCGCAGACTCGAGGGCAGGGCCACTGAGAACCCCGAGGAGATGGCCAGACGCCTAGAGACCGCAAGGGTTGAACTCGCGGCCCAGGGCGAGTTTGACCATGTGATTGTCAACGATGAGGTAGCCAAATGCGCTGCCGCGGTCGTAAGATTGATAATGTCTTAGCGCCTCTGCGCCAGTTCAGAAAGATACAAAATGTCAGAAAAGCTCGTTGGTATTGTTTCGCCTTCAATCGACAACCTTTTGTCGAAGCCAGAAATTGCCTCAAAGTACGAACTAGTGATCTTCGCATCTAAGCGCGCTCGTCAGATCAACGACTACTACTCAGCTCTTCAAGACGGACACCTATTTCAGGTAGTCGGCCCACTGGTAGACACCACCATTAACGAAAAGCCACTGACCATCGCTCTCAAAGAGATCGACCAGGACAAGCTGGCTAAGAAGACCGCCTAAGAGGCCCAATTGGCTCGCATAGTTCTCGGTGTAACCGGGGGAATTGCGGCATACAAAGCAACTGCGATAATTCGCTTGCTTACAGAGGCTGGGCATTCTGTAAAAGTCATTCCCACCCAGAACGCACTACGTTTTATCGGGGCGACAACTCTTGAGGCGCTTTCGCACAACGCAGTTGATCCAGACCTTTACACCGATGTCGACAGCGTCAAACACATCGCTCTGGCTCAAGAAGCAGACTTGGTCATCGTCGCACCTGCAACGGCTTCATTTTTAGCAAGACTGGCAAGCGGTGTAGCCGACGATTTGCTTGGCAACACGTTGCTTGCAACTACCGCACCGGTTCTTGTCGCTCCGGCTATGCATACCGAGATGTGGTTCAACGCGGCGACTCAGGCAAACGTGGCAACTCTAACTTCAAGAAACATCACGATTCTCGAACCAGATGCAGGTCGTCTCACCGGAGAGGATTCTGGCGTCGGCAGACTTCCTGAGCCAGAGGTCATTGTTGAAACAGCTCTTGGGCTTTTGCAAACTCAAGACCTAATTGGTCAACACTTTGTCATTACGGCCGGAGGCACTCAAGAGCCGATAGACCCAGTTAGATACATTGGCAATCACTCTTCAGGAAAACAGGGAATTGCAATCGCAAAGGCCGCTGCCCACCGTGGAGCAAAGGTAACGCTTATTGGTGCAAACATTGCTTC
>JBEGTK010000115.1:0-3439 GCA_041179445.1 Actinomycetota bacterium
TGGCCACCTATAACTTGGTGACCCTGCCGGTGGTTGACGACGAGAACCACCTGATTGGCGTTGTCACCGTTGACGATGTTCTAGACCACCTATTGCCTGACGACTGGCGAACCGAAGACGAAAGCGAGGTGTCTCGTGGCTAAGAACCGCTTTGACGCACCGCTAGGTGTGCGCACCCGCTTCGTTCCGAAGCTTCGCTTCAACCAAGAGAGCTTCGGCCGCGCCTCTGAGGGTTTCGCCCGCGCAATGGGCACCGGCGGTTTCTTGATCGGCATGACCTTCTTCGTTGCCATCTGGTTGACCTGGAACACCCTCGCACCTGAGAACACCCAGTTCGACCCTCGCGGCCTGAACTTCACGCTCTTGACCCTGATTCTTTCGATGCAGGCTTCTTATGCAGCACCGCTTATCTTGTTGGCTCAAAACCGCCAGGATGACCGCGACCGCGTGAAGTTCGAGCAAGACCGTCAGCGTGCAGAACGAAACCTTGCCGACACCGAATATCTCGCGCGCGAAGTCGTTGCACTGCGTTTGGCCATTAGCGAATTGGCAACCAAAGAATTCGTTCGCGATGAAATGCGCGATCAGTTGCGCGAACTCGTTGAAGAAATTCGCATCGAGCAGGCCGCGGCAAAACCAGCTGCAAAGTCTGCTACAAAGCCAGCGGCTAAGAAGAGCAAATAGTGCAAGAAGCGATTCGCCGAGCACTCGACTCGGTGATTGACCCAGAACTGCGTCGCCCGATTACCGAACTCGGCATGGTTGGCGAGATAGAAACCTCTGGCGACTCTGCGATTATCAATTTGAAACTCACGATTGTTGGTTGCCCTGCCGCTCAGCGAATTGAACGCGAGACGACAGAAGCAGCTCTCAAGGTTGACGGCATCGAAAAAGTTTCTGTTGTTCTGGGTGTCATGACTCAAGAAGAGCGTGATGTTCTAAAAGAAAAACTTCGCGGTGGTCGCGCCGTTCGCTCAAACCCTTTCGACGAAAATTCATACACGCGGGTTTATCTGGTCGGCTCTGGCAAGGGCGGTGTTGGCAAGTCATCAGTGACAACCAACCTCGCCGTCGCTCTCGCGAAGAAGGGCCACAAGGTTGGTCTGCTTGACGCAGACATTTTTGGATTCTCGATTCCGGGGCAGCTCGGGCTCACAGCAAAACCGACGAAGGTCGATGACCTGATTTTGCCGCCGGTATACGAAGACGGTGGCGTTGCCATCAAGGTGATCTCGATCGGCATGTTTGTCGAAGAAGGCAAGGCAGTGGCCTGGCGCGGGCCGATGTTGCACCGTGCGATTCAACAGTTTCTGACCGATGTGCACTGGGGCGATCTCGACTTCTTGCTTGTCGACCTGCCGCCTGGCACCGGCGACATCGCGATCAGCCTGGGGCAATTGCTGCCGACCGCCAAGTCGATCGTGGTCACCACTCCCCAGCCTGCTGCTGCCGATATCGCTGCCCGCACGGCGGCGGTTGGGCTGCAGACCGGGCAGCGCATCCTTGGGGTTATCGAGAACATGAGTTGGCTCGAGAGCCCAGACGGCAGCCGAACCGAGCTGTTTGGCGCGGGTGGCGGTCGGGCCGTTGCCGAGCGACTAACCGCGCTTGCCGGGGTCGATGTGCCGCTGCTCGGCCAGATTGCCATGAGTCAGGCCCTGCGTGAGGGCTCAGACCTGGGCAAGCCGGTGGTCAATCACGTTGCAGGCGACTCAGCCACACTGGCAATCGAAGCGATTGCCGAAAGCCTGCGCCAAGACAAGCTCGAACGAGCCAGTCGCAGCCTTAAACTCAACCTGTGACCGACACCAGCATCGCGAGCTTGATCTCGCACTTCGCCCAGACCGACAAGACGGTCGCGGTAATCAACCCGACCTCTGCCAAGCGCATCTATGACCTGCCGCAACTCTCGGCAGAACAGGTGGCACTCGAGGTCGATCGTGCGCGTGACGCACAAACCGACTGGGCAGCCATGGCGGTTTTCGAGCGAGCAAACATCATGCTCAAACTGCACGACCTGATGCTCGAAAACGAAGACAAACTTCTCGACTTGCTTCAACTCGAAACCGGCAAGTCTCGTGCTCACGCCGTCGAAGAATTTGCCGGCGCAATTGGTTCGACTCGCTACTACGCGAAGATCGCAGACAAGGCACTCTCGCTGAAGAAGGCAAAGACCGGTGTTCCGGTTTTGCTCAAGAGTTTCGTCGCGCAGGTTCCAGTTGGTGTCGTTGGCGTAATCACTCCGTGGAACTACCCGCTAGCTCTCGCGATGATGGATGTGATTCCAGCACTGATGGCAGGCAACGCCGTCGTGCACAAGACCGATAACCAAACTTCACTCGTTTCACTTTTCGTTCGCGCACTCGCAATCGAATGCGGTTTGCCTGAAGACGTTTGGCGCATTGTTGCCGGCGATGGTGCCGAAGTTGGCAACGCTGTAACAGACACCGTCGACTACGTTGCATTCACCGGCTCAACCGCGACCGGTCGCATTGTTGCGCAGCGCGCTGCCGCTCGCTTGATTGGCTGCTCACTAGAGCTCGGTGGCAAGAACCCTGCAATCATCTTGAGTTCGGCAAACATGAAGAAGGCCGCGGCCATCGTGGCAGCCGGCGCATTCGGCAACACCGGCCAACTCTGCGTAGCCTTATCGCGCGTATACGTGCCAGAGACATTCAAGGCCGAGTTTGAGAACGAACTAGTTGCGGTTGTCGAGTCGCTGAAGGTCGGCAAATCGAACGACTTTGAGTTCGACATTGGCTCGCTCACCAGCGCTGCCCAGTTGGCCCGCGTCGAGCGCTTCGTTGCTGACGCACGGGCTAAGGGCGCGCGAATTCTCACCGGCGGCAAGGCCCTGCCTGAAGTCGGCCCATACTTCTATCAGCCGACCGTGGTTACAGACATTGGCGAAGACGTATCGATGCGTTGCGACGAGGTCTTTGGCCCAGTAGTCGGCGTCTATGGCTATGACGAAATCGATGAGGCAATCGATGCTGCAAACGACAGCGAATATGGCCTCAACGCTTCGATCATCGGCAATCGCAAAGAGGCCGTGCGCATTTCGCACTTCATTCAGGCCGGCAGCGTGAACATCAACGAGGGTTACCGAGCGACATTCGCTTCGTTTGGTGCACCGATGGGTGGCTTCAAGCAGAGCGGCCAAGGTCGCAGAAGCGGCATCGGTGGTTTGCTTCGTTACACCGAGGCTCGCACGGTTGGTGTTGCAAAGACTGTTATCGGTTTGGGCTTGCCACTAAACGCTCGCGGCTGGAAGCGCATGGCTCCGCTCATGGATGTCTTGGCAAAGGTTCTTCGCCGCCTGCCTTAACTCGGGCTTGGCTTAGGTAGCTTCTGAGTCAAACGGCGCAACTTCGCCGGCTTTAAGTTTCGCCATCTTGGTTGGCTTGGCACTGTTTAGCTTTTGGGCCGGGTTCATGGC
>JBEGTK010000116.1:0-3424 GCA_041179445.1 Actinomycetota bacterium
GCGCAGGTTGCCTATCAGGCGTTCGTTGCTGATCTAGAGAGCCTGCAGCGCCACCTCGACCCCGAGTCAACTGAGCCGGTACTGACCAAACTCAACTTGACCGCCTTGCAGTCGAAGCTTGCCTCACTTGCCGATGACACCGAATCTCTTGGCAACCTTGGCGATCGCGCAATCGTTGCAAACCGTCTTCGCGCTAATGGTCTGGGGCAGCTCGCCCGCGACCTTGGCAGGCTTCACGTGAGCAAAGAAAACATCGCGATTGAACTCGAGCAGGCATGGTGGCAGTCGGCCATCGAGTATTTGCTCTCTCAAGAGAATTCGATTTTGTCGTTCACCGCCGAACAACTCGACTTCAACGAAAATGCATTCCGTGAGGCCGCTGCTAAGCAGATCTCGCTCGGAGCAACCGCACTGGCACATCAGCTTTCGGATCGCTGGAAGGCAACGCTGGCACAAAATTCCGGGGAAGCAACCGCACTCAAGGCTCAGCTAAAACGCGGCTACGCCAGTTATCACGACCTTGAAACCGCCGCACCAAAGATTTGGCCGGTGATTGCCCCTGTTTTGATGCTTTCGCCGTTCGAGGTGGCCACCCAATTGAGCCCGTCGGCCCAGTTTGATGTTGTTTTGGTTCTAGATGCAGCTGGAACATCGCTAGTCGAAAACCTGGGTGCCCTGAAGCGTTCAAACCAATTGATCGCATTTGGTGACGAAGCCATCGCTGCGCCAAACGGCTTTGAAATTGAGTGCCGCGCCTCGGCCCTTGGGCGACAGGTTCCTGTCACGTCAATCTTCAACGAGACCCGACGCATCTACGGCGCCGAGGTTTTGCGCCGCAGTTACCGAACCACCAGCGCCGCTCTAGGCGATTTGGTGAATCGCGAGTTTTACCAAAATCGAATCGAATTCGTGCCAGCCGCCAGCGAATACCTGGGCGAAAAGAATTTCATTCTAGATATTGTCGACACCGATAACCGCGCAAAAACCACCATCGAGGGTGCGACCGAGAGCATGGATGGCGAGGTTGCCCGAGCCGTTGAATTGGTTTTCAACCACGCCCTTTGGCACCCAAACCAATCGCTCTTGGTTGCCAGCGCATCGGTCGCTCACGCAGAGCGCATCCGTGTTGCAGTTGCAAACGGGTTGCACCAAAAGCCTCAGTTGGCCGAGTTCTTTGAGAGCCATGGGCGAGAGAAATTTGAGGTCGTGGCGATCTCTGAACTCACTCACCGCCTTGCTGATCGAGTGATCTTCTCGCTCGGTTATGGTCGAACCAGCCACGGCGCGGTGCTGTCTAACTTTGGGCAACTCTCTGAGGCTGATGGCCGCCGCAACCTTGCCAACCTGTTGGTCAGCGCTCGCAAGCAGATCACTGTGATTAGTTGCTTCACCGCCGATGAAATGCCGACCGACCGCCTCAACAACGGTGCGGCCTTGCTAAAAGATCTTTTGATGGCGGCAGATGCCGAGCCGGTTGCAATCGATGCCGAGCCAGATCCAATGCTGCTAGACCTAAGTCTTCGACTCAAGAAGCTTGGCGCAAGAGTAGACACCGGTTACTCAAGTGCGCTTCCTTTGATTGTCAGCTATGCCAAGCAGGTCGCTGTCATCGAGCCAGATTGGGCTATCCCGGGTGCGAACCGCACCGAGAAGTTCCGAATTCGACCAGGCCTTTTGCAAGCGCTCGGCTGGCAGTACATCCGTGTTTATAGTTTCGAGCTTTTTGCAGACCCACAGGCATTGGCGGTGCGAATTGCCGAGAGCCTTGGCATGCAGGTTTCGAAGCGACCGCTGCCTTTATTTGATGCAGCCGATCGGGCTTTTGAAGACACGGATGCCGCTTGGGGCGACCGCTCAGACTCGAACGATCAGAGGCTGAAGCAAGACAAGCCGCCGCACTGGGGCTAGTTAGTCGCTCTTTTTGCTTGACTTAGAGCCGTGGTCGTTGGCATAAAAGCCGGTGCCCTTGAAGGTCACGCCGAGATTGCCAAATACCTTGCGCAGCTCGCCCTTGCAGTTAGGGCAAACCTTCAACGCTTCGTCGGTAAACGACTGCTGAACGTCGAATTTGTGCTCGCAGTTTTTGCAAGCGTATGAATAGGTAGGCACAGTTTTATTTTAACGCCTGGGTGAAGTGCGCTATTCCCCGCGGCGTGATCACGGCATCGACGGGATGATCGTGGTCTTCGGTCGGAATCGCCTCGAGCAGCTCATCATCGAAGATCACGGCGATTACCGGTGGCTTTGGATCAAAGTTTGCCAGCGCGCGATCGTAGTAACCCTTGCCCTTGCCCAGCCTCTGGCCCCTTTGGTCAACGGCAAGTGCTGGGATGAAAGCTAAATCGATGGCCTCGGGTTCGACGGTTGTGCCAACTGGCTCGGCAAATCCGAAAATGCCTTCGGCGGTTTCGCCTTCGAAAATTACCCAGTGCAAGGTTCCGTCATGGTTCGAGACCGGCAACAGAACTTCGATCTCGTTCTCGATGGCCCAATCGATAAACAGCTCGGTGTCTGGTTCGTCGCCGTAAGGCAAATAGCAGGCAACGCGTTTTGCAGCGGTAGCAACGCAAAGTTCGGCAAGGTGCACGCAAAGTTCGCCAGCGATTTCGGGGTCGTAGGGCATGGCTGCGCGTCGCAACTTGAGGTCACGACGAAGGTCGTTTTTCGCTTTGGCGATTTCGATTGCATCCATGCGACTAATCTTGCCATCGTGGCTATGTCTTTTGTTCTCGCTCACGGCGATGTTCGCTTGCGAATCGTTCGCATGCGCGACGCCAAGCAACTCGAACGCCTGATTCTTGGCAACCGAGAATGGCTGAGGCCTTGGGAGGCAACAAATCCGGTTGGCCCAAATTCGTTCGACATTCGTGGCATGGTGCGCGGCTTGATTCGAAACATGGATGACCGCCAGGGGCTGCCGTTTGTGATTGAGTGCGATGGAGAAATCGTCGGTCAGCTCAACGTTGCCAACATTGTTCATGGCTCGGTCAGCTCGGCAATGGTCGGCTACTGGGTCGCCCCAGAAATCGCCGGCAGGGGAGTAACACCAACCGCAGTGGCCCTAGTGACCGACTATTTGTTCAACATCGTTGGACTTCATCGCGTGCAGATCGACATTCGACCCGAAAACCTAGCCTCGCTTCGTGTGGTTGAGAAGCTCGGTTACAGATACGAAGGTCTTAAGCAGCGCTACATTCACATCAACGGCGCTTGGCGTGACCACTACTCTTTTGCACTCACGCACGATGAAGTTGTCGGCGGGGTATTGAATCGCTGGGTTCAAAACCAAGTTCCAGAGGTCAAATATCCTTTTTTGACACGCCAGATTAAACACACCGAATTAAATGACGGCAGTCTCGGCAGCTAACTCATATCTTTGATGTATGAACATCAACGGATCCGGCGGACTAATGCTTTTGGTCGT
>JBEGTK010000117.1:0-3408 GCA_041179445.1 Actinomycetota bacterium
CCAAGGAAAATTCGTGTTGTTCACCAGATACTTCGAGGTAGCGATTGCCTGCAGCCACTCGCGCGAACCGTGACGAACTCCCCTTGCGCCCTCGGGTGCCGAGGTGTTGGGCCCGGTGGTCCAGATCATTTCGAGCTCTGGGCGAGCAACGCGCAACTCTTTGAAAATGTCAAGCGAACTGTCGCCGATGACCTTGCCTTGAAAGCTCTCGAAGAGCACGGCCTCACGAAGTTTGGTCACCGACTGTGGGCGATACTGAAGCTTGCGCAACCAGTCGGCGCGACGGCGGCGCAAGGCACCAAGCACACGGGTCGGCGAATAGGTCTTGAGCAAACGTTTGATTTCAGACATGGCTAACTTCTGACTCGAGACTTGTCGATGGTGCCGGTCGCCCCGCGAATGAAGCCACGGATGAACCCCCAGCCCCAACTCAGGTGCATTGTGGCGAGTGCGATGACTAGCGCTGCCCGCGATTTGAGGCTGAGGCCAGCCGCCAAGACTGCAACCAAGATGATGCCAAGCAGGTAGGCCGCTGCCGGAATCACTCCGATTAGTTGACCAAAGCAAAGCAAGATCAGGCCGGCCAAAATACCAAGCACCAGAAGTGGCGGCATGAAGTAGCGCTTCGAAGCGCCTCCGATGTCTCGACGCGTGAGGTCACCGCGCCAAACGCCGGTCGAATAGAACTGCTTCACGAGTCGGTCGAAGCGACCGCGAGGCCAATAGGTGACTTTCAGCTCTGGCGAGAACCAGACCTTGCCGCCGGTGCGCTTGATGCGCTGTGCGAGATCCCAGTCTTCACCACGGATGATCGCCTCGTCGTAGCCGCCGACTCGCTCGAGCGCTGACTTTTTGAAGATGCCGAGATATGCGCTCTCGGCCTCGCCGGCTTGCCCACCGACGTGATAACTCGCACCACCAATGCCCCAGCGTGATGTGTATGCGTATGCAACTGCCTTTTGAAAAGCGCTTCGCCCCTGGGCATGCATGATGCCACCGACTTCATCGGCGTCTTGCTCAATAAGAATTCGAATGCCGTCTTGCAAGTAATTTTCGGCTGGCTCGCTGTGCGCGTCGATGCGCACGATGTAGTCGTGCTTCGCAATCTTGATTGCTGCGTTAAGACCGACGGTAGTCAGCCCGCGAGGGTTATCGAGAAGTTTGATGCGCTTGTCTTTTTTTGCGAGTGACTTAGCGATTGTGTTGGTTTCATCGTGCGATGGCCCGAGAGCAAGAATAAGTTCGATTTCTGTCGGGTAGCTCTGCGACAGAATGCTCTGCACCGATGCTTCGAGGTGTGACTCTTCGTTTAGCACCGGCATGATCACGGTGACAGAAGGAACAAATTTCTTTGCGCGAACGCCAGCAGTCTTTGCCATTAGTCGATGGTTTTTGATCCGGTGTGCTTGTTATAAGCCTTGACAACTTTTTCAGGCTTGCCATCCATGATCAGTTCACCCTTTTCGATCCAGATGACGCGGGTGCAGGTGTCGAGAATCGACTTCATGCTGTGGCTAACCAAGAAAACGGTGCCGGCACGGTCGCGCATCTCACGCATTCGTGCCTCTGAACGATTTCTAAACTCTTGGTCACCAACTGCAAGAGCCTCATCGATGATCAAAATGTCGTGGTCGCGCGATGCTGCAATCGAAAAACGAAGGCGAGCTGACATGCCTGACGAATAGGTCTTCATCGGCAGGTCGATGAACTCTTCTAGGCCAGCAAATTTGGTGATTGCGTCTGCTGATGCGTTGATCTCTTTGCGGGTGTAGCCCATCGCCAAACCGCCTAGCAAGATGTTCTTGAGGCCAGAAATTGCGGGCAGCAACACCGCACCAACGCCAAGCAACATGGGGCGTGCAGAGGCATAGATCGCACCGCTCGCAATTGGGTTTAGCCCGGCGATAGCGGTCATCAGGCTTGACTTGCCCGAGCCGTTAGAGCCGATGATGCCAACCGATTCACCCTCATAGATGGTGAAACTGACACCCTTGACCGCGTGCACTTCGCGCAATTGCAACTTGCGCGCGAAGAAACCGCCGCCAGCCGAACCGCGCGTTGCTTTGCGACCGCTTGCAAAAACTTTGTATACGACGTTTACGTTGTCAACGATGACAACCGGCTTCAACTCTGGTTTAGATTTCGCGGCCATAGCGCTCCTCTGCTTTCCAGAAGAACCAAATGCCGATTAGCAACAACGAGAATGCCCAAACGGTGGCAGAAATCCACATGTTTGGGTCCATCGAATAGCCCTTGACCATCGCACCTCGAGCTAGCGAAATGTAAATGTAAACCGGGTTGAGATTGGCAATTTGAAGTGCGAGTGGATACGCGCCAAGAACTTTATCCATGCTGAAGAAGATGCCCGAAACGTAAAACGTGATTCGCGTGATGAACGGAATCAACTTGTTCAGATCTTGCACGTGCACGGTCATTCGCGCAGAGATAGTTGCTAGACCAAAACCGAACATGACCATTAGCAGCACGATCGGAATCAGAAACAGCCAGTTGACGGTGACCGGCATGCCAAAGAGCAACATTGTGATGATCAAGAGACCAAGTTGCGGAACCAACGAGAAGATCTGCTGAATAACAGCGTTGGTTGGCAAAAGAATTCGCGGAAAGCTCAGCGAACGCACGAGGCCGATGTTGCCGGTCACCGAGGTTGCGCCCGACGCAAAGGCACCCTGCAAAAACGAGAACAAGAAAACGCCGGTGAATAGGTAAGGCACGAAGTTGTCTGGGCGTGAGCCACCAAGCAAGACACCGAAGATCAAGCCATAGACCGCGGCCTGCAGCGTCGGCAACAAGACAATCCACCAGCGACCGAGGCGGTTCTTTGAGTTATTGGCCTGGTTTGTGAACAGGGCCATAACGAAGGCAAAGTCTTTTCGCTGCCAGGCATGCTTCACATAACTAAGTAGTGGCTCTCGAGCACCGACCTTCTTGAGGCCGTGCTGCTTGGCATAATCGGCAACTGACACTGCCGCCTCCTCAAGCGTTCGAGCGCCCAAAAGGGCTTTTTAGCAGTTTAGCCGAGGGGCTAGTTTGAGCCGTTAGCCTCTAGGGTCGACTTGATTTTGGCCCGAATCTCTTTGAAATCAGGGTGAATCTCGTTCACGAAAGGTGGCACCAGACCGAGCGACTTGATGCCGTGCTTTTTAGCCTTGAACGCTAGGTCGACATAGACCGAAAGCATCGTGCTTGGAATGTCGGTCTTGACGAGCTTCTCTCCTGCGCCGGCGATTGCTTGAAAGTGGGTGAGAACGTTGGCAGGGTCCATTTGCTTCAGCACAGCGTTTTGCACTTCGTGCTGTCGTTTCATGCGGTCGTAGTCGGTGGTCAGGTGACGCGAGCGTGCGTACCAAAGCGCGTGGTAGCCATCCATGTGCTGTTGACCAACTTCGA
>JBEGTK010000118.1:0-3408 GCA_041179445.1 Actinomycetota bacterium
ACCTTGATTAGGCCTGCGTCAACGATCGATGAGTGAGGGTCAGTGACAATGTCGCTAGAAACGATTTCGTCTTCGGTGTAAGCAAGTATGCCCTTTAGCGGACCGCTTGCTGCTGCCTCTTTGTATGCTGCCTTGATTTCTTCAACGGTTACGTCAACCTTCGAAACCAAGGTTAGGTCGGTGATTGATCCGGTTGGAACTGGAACGCGAAGTGCGTAGCCGTCTAGCTTGCCCTTTAGTTCAGGTAGCACTAGGCCGATTGCCTTTGCGGCACCGGTTGATGAAGGAACGATGTTGATTGCCGCTGCACGTGCACGACGTAGGTCGCCGTGAGGGCCATCCTGAAGGTTCTGGTCAGCGGTATAAGCGTGCACGGTGGTCATTAGACCGTTCTCAATGCCGAACTTGTCGTTGAAAACCTTTGCGAATGGAGCCAAGCAGTTGGTTGTGCAAGAAGCGTTTGAAATGATGTGGTGCTTAGCTGCGTCATATTCGTGGTCGTTCACGCCGATAACGAAGGTTGCTGCGTCGCCGGTAGCTGGAGCCGAGATGATTACCTTCTTGGCACCAGCAGTGATGTGAGCCTGTGCAGCTGCTGCGTCGGTGAAGCGACCGGTTGACTCGATAACGATGTCAACGTTTAGCTCTGCCCATGGCAAGTTGGCTGGGTCGCGTTCTGCAAGAACCTTGATGACGTTGCCGCCAACGATGATGTTCTGCCCATCAACCTTTACCTCTTGGTTTAGTCGACCGGTAACTGAGTCGTACTTCAAAAGGTGAGCTAGTGACGCTGGGTCGCTGAGGTCGTTAACTGCCACGATCTCTAGATCAGTGCCCTTCGCGAGTTCTGCGCGAAGGTAGTTGCGTCCGATGCGACCGAAACCGTTGATTCCGACACGAGTAGCCATGAGTTCTCCAAAATGCTATTAGGCGCCACAAAAGAGGCGTTTGAATGTGGTTTGTTTGGGGTTTGCCACACGTCTCTGGGTGGAAAAGCTTCCTTTAGCCTAGCAGCAGTCCCTTTGTTTGCTTGCGAGCGGCCTCAAAACGTGCCGATGCGTCGCTCCAAGAAACGATGTTCCAGAAGGCCTTTACATAGTCGCCCTTGACGTTCAAATAGTCGAGGTAGAACGCGTGCTCCCACATGTCGAGCATCAAAACTGGGATGGTCGCCGCCGCTAGGTTGCCCTGCTGGTCATAGAGCTGCTCGATGATCAGGCGCTCGCCAAGTGAATCCCAGGCCAGGAAGGCCCAGCCTGAACCTTGGATTCCCAGAGCGGTGGCGTTGAAGTGAGCCTGGAAGGCCTCGAAAGAGCCGAAGAATTCGTTGATGGCTGCTGCCAATTCGCCCTCAGGGCGACCCTCTGAGTCTGGGGTTAGGTTCTTCCAGAAGATTGAGTGGTTGATGTGGCCACCGAGGTGAAAGGCCAAGTCTTTCTGCAACTTGTTGATGTTTGCGAAGTCGTTCTTCTCGCGCGCCTCTTCAAGGGCGGCAAGGGCACCGTTGATGCCGGCCACATAGGCCGCGTGGTGCTTGCTGTGGTGCAGTTCCATGATTTTGCCCGAGATGTGTGGCTCGAGTGATCCGTAGTCGTAGGTTAGGTCTGGAAGTTTGTAGTTGCTCATTATTGCTCCTTCGTTTGTCTTAACTGCTAATCGTTCGGCTTATTCCGAACTAATCCTCTAGGTCTTCTGGCAGGTCTGCGTCTGTTAGCGGAATGCCAAGCTCTTCAGCCTTCTTGTCTGCCATCGCAAGCAAACGGCGAATTCGGCCGGCTACGGCATCCTTGGTCATTGGCGGGTTGGCGTGGTGGCCAAGTTCATCGAGGCTCGCATCTTTGAACTTGAGTCGCAACTCCCCTGCGTAACGAAGGTGTTCGGGAATATCTGGGCCAAGAATTTCGAGCGCACGCTTTACTCGAGCGCCGGCTGCGACCGCGGCCTGTGCCGAGCGGCGAAGGTTGGCATCGTCAAAGTTAGCAAGGCGATTTGCGGTTGCTCGAACTTCGCGACGAAGGCGAGCTTCTTCCCACTTGAGAACGTTGCTGTGAGCGCCCATTTGAGTGAGCATTGCTGCGATAGCCTCGCCGTCGCGAACGACAACGCGATGCACGCCGCGAACCTCGCGAGCCTTAGCCGAAACGCCTAGGCGACGGGCGACACCGACAAGTGCCATGGCTGCTTCGTTGCCAGGTGCTGTGATCTCGAGCGCTGCCGAGCGACCAGGGTCGGTAAGTGATCCGTGAGCCAGAAACGCCCCGCGCCAAACGGCCTGAGCCTCAGGAATTGTGCTCGAAACCAGGTGTGCCGGCAAACCTCGCACCGGGCGGCCCTTTGGGTCAATTAGACCTGCTCGCCTAGCCAGCAACTCTCCCTGCGCGATGACTCGCACCTGGTAGCGCGATGTGCGTCGAATGCCGGATGGTGCAATTACGGCAAGCTCACTCTCGATGCCGAGAAGTTCCATGAGGTCTTTGCGAATGCGGCGCGCGATCGACGCGGCGTCTACTTCGGCCTCGATAACAATGCGGCCGCTGATTAGGTGCAACCCACCCGCGAATCGCAGAATTGCCGACAACTCGGCAACTCGCGTAGAGCTCTTGGTGACTTCTATTCTGGCCAGTTCGTCTTTGACTTCTGAAGTTAGCGCCATCGCTACTCCCTTCCTAGATCTCTGTGTTTCAGGCTTACTGCGACATCGTCGAGTTTTGCCAATTCAGTTGCGATGCGTTTGCTCACGGCAACCGATCTGTGTTTTCCGCCTGTGCAACCAATCGCGATGGTTGCGTAACGCTTGTTTTCGTTGGTGTATCCCCTGAGCACTGGGCGCAATGCTGCGACGTAGTTCTCGATGAACTCTTCGGCACCCTCTGCGCTGAGCACATAATTGCTAACGTTGCGGTCTTCGCCTGTGAAAGGTCGAAGCGATTCTTCCCAGAATGGGTTTGGAATAAAGCGCATGTCAGCGACGAGATCTGCGTCGGCAGGCAATCCGTATTTGAAACCGAAACTCATTACGGTTACGTGAAGTTTTTTGCTTTCTTCGAGTGAAAAGCTGTCTGTGATTTTGTTGCTCAATTGGTGAATGTTTAGTTCGCTTGTATCGATGATCACGTCTGCAGATTCGCGAAGGCTGATTAGTCGATTTCTTTCGGCCGCGATGCCATCGAGAATCGTGCCGTCTGCTTGAAGCGGGTGCGGTCTGCGAACCTGCTCGAAGCGCTTAACCAGCGCTGAATCTGTCGCCTCGAGAAATAGCAGTCGAAGATTTAGATTTCGGCTTCGAAGTTGAGCAAGGTTTTCGTGAAGATCGCTGAAGAACTCGCCACCGCGAACGTCTATGACGACCGCGAGCTTTGGCAGGTTGGTCTTCGTGAGTGTAAATAGGTCTGAGATTGGCCCGAGCAT
>JBEGTK010000119.1:0-3310 GCA_041179445.1 Actinomycetota bacterium
ATCTTTCTCGAGAAGTGCCTGGGTTGCATTTATCGATTGAATTTGAAGTCTGATGTCTACTCGGTCTAGCAGCGGACCAGACAGTCGATTGACATATCTCTGTCGAGCCGCGGGCGTGCAAACACAGTGCGCCTTAGGGTTTAGCGCGTGGCCACACGGGCATGGATTGGCGGCTAGGAGCAATTGAAACTGTGCTGGAAATCTGGCAACTCCGGCTGCCCTGCTGATCACAACTTGCCCACTCTCGAGGGCTTGGCGAAGCACCTCTAGGGCAGGTTGCTGAAACTCCGGAGCTTCATCGAGAAACAAGACGCCATGGTTAGCAAGCGAAACGAGACCAGGGCTTGGAAGTCCCGAACCACCACCAATGAGTGAAATGGCGGAGGCCGTGTGGTGCGGAGCTTCAAAAGGTGGTCGCACTATCAGGTTGGCACCAATTGACCCGCGATTCTTAGAAATCGAGTGAACCGCAGTCGTTTCTATGGCGTTTTCGAGCGACAGGTCAGGCAATAGGCCGGCGAACCGTTCAGCCATCATGGTCTTTCCAACTCCCGGCGAACCAATAAACAGCATGTGATGCCCACCGGCGGCCGCAACGACCATGCTTTCGACGGCAAGATCTTGACCAAGAATGTCGGCGATGTCTTTGTCGCTTTCGACCGATTGACCGACTGGAGGCTCTACTATCTGCACCGAGTCGCCGATCGCATCAGGCGCGTTGTGAATGCGAACGGCGTCTTGCAAACTGCCAACGCCAATGCACTCAATGTTCGAAACGAGTCTTGCTTCGTGCAGATTGGCAGACGGAACGATGGCGAGCTTGAAACCAGCCTCTCGAGCCGCCAAGACAGACGGCAATACGCCGTTGACCGCACGCACCGAACCATCGAGACCCAGTTCGCCGATGTGAATGCACTGGTCGAGGCGGGAATTTGAAAATGGTTTGTTTGCCGCAAGCACAGACATGGCGATCGCCAGGTCGAAGCTAGACCCGAATTTTGGAACAGCTGCCGGCGATAGATTTACGGTGATTTTTCGGGCTGGCAACTGCAACTTTGAATTTGTGATTGCCGCCCGCACTCGTGCAGAGGCTTCAGATAGAGAAGCATCTGGGAGCCCCACCAAAACGAATCCGGGAAGATTGCTCGAGATGTCAGCTTCAACCTCGATTACCGTGCCGCTCAACCCGAGCAGGCTAATCGCAAAACTCTTGGCAAGGTTCACTAGAAAACCTGTTTCAAGTGTTCGATGTGAACTCGCCCATCGACTAGCAAGACGCTAAGCGCGTCTAGCCGAAACTTGCTGCCGCTCACCTCTTTTGATTGGCACCACTGAGCAACGAGGCGTCGCATTCTCTGCAACTTCTGAGTTGTGATGGCCTCAAACGGGTGACCGAAGCCTGTGCGAGTTCTGGTCTTAACTTCTGCGAAGACCAAGCAATCTCGATCGCGGGCAACAATGTCAATTTCGCCACCCGGGCCGCGCCAGTTTCGCTCTATGAGCTCATAACCGAGCCTGGTTAGAAATTCAGCGGCTCGATCTTCACCATATTTGCCAACGTCTTGATTTGCATTCACCCAGCAAGCATGAACGCTTGCGAAACATCAAAGAAAAACACACAAAGATTTGTGCAGAACTTTCAAATAATGAAAATTGTTAGTTACTCGCCTACCGCGAATTCCTTCGGCAGTTCATACGCCTTACCGCTGAGCTCTTCGACGTTGACATCCTTGAATGTCAAAACGCGAACGCTCTTCACGAAGCGGTCGGTGCGGTAGATATCCCAGACCCACACGTCTTGCATGTTGAGTTCGAAGTAAAAGTCAGTTGGGGTGTCAACGCGGTTTAGCGAAACCTCATTTGCGAGATAAAAACGTCGCTCGGTTTCGATTACAAACTTGAAGGTGCCGACGACATCGCGGTACTCACGATAGAGGGCCAGTTCGGCGTCTCTGTCGTAGTCTTCGATCTCGTTCTCATCCATGTTCAAATTTTAGGGCTCTTGACCGACAGCATCTGACCCGCCGGCCAGAATGCGAGTCAGCCAGGTGACACGGTGTTCGGGGCTCGGCCCCAATTCACGGATAGCCGCCATGTGCCCGGCGCTGGCATAGCCCTTGTGCCCCTCGAAACCGAATCTTGGCTCGGTCTCGGCAAGCTGAATCATCAGGCGATCTCGGGTGACCTTCGCCAAAACCGAAGCCGCAGCCACACTCGCGCAATCGCGGTCGGCCTTGGCCTGAACATGAACGTGAAAAGGCGCTCGAGCGAGCCAATTGTGGGTGCCATCGAGAATGGCCATGACCGAGTCAAACTCGATGGTCAGTTGCTCAACGGCCCGAGCGGCAGACGCCTCAAGAGCCCAAACAATGCCGAAGTCATCAATCTCTTTGGCGGTGGCCATGCCAACTGCCCATTGGCTAACCCAGGCGGCCGTTGGGTCGAAGAGTTCTTCGCGAACCTTTTCGCTCAAGAGTTTGCTGTCGCGAAGTTTCGCGGGCCACGGATCGGTTAGTTTGCTTTTGTCGATCAGAACAACGCCAACGGCAACTGGCCCGGCGATTGCACCGCGGCCAACCTCATCGATGCCAAGAACATACTTGGCACCCGAGTCGAACAGGGTCTGTTCGAGACTAAGGTTTGGGAACGTCTTTGAAGACATTTGGATAGTTGTCTAGCCACTGCCAGTGAGCGCTTGGCCATGAGACCACAAAGGCTCGACCAACGATGAACTTCTTGTCGACGAAGCCCTTGCTCGGCAGCTCTTGGTGAAAGCGTGAGTCTTCACTGCTTGGTCGGTTGTCGCCCATCACCCAAATTGAGTCTTCAGGCACAACAACATCAAACTTCACCGAACTCGGCTCAACGTCTTTGCCAAGGTATGGCTCGGTGATGGCAACGCCGTTGATGGTCAACTTGCCGTCGGCATTGCAGCAGATTACATGGTCGCCACCAACACCGATGACGCGCTTAACCAGGTGCTGCGACGAGTCTGGCGCCGCGAAGCCAAATGCAGACAAGAACCATTCGCCGGTTGCTTGAAAGAAGTTTTGTTCTGGCTGTGCGATTGTGCCAAGCCAGTTGCCCGGGTCTTTGAACACTACGACGTCACCGCGCTCAATTGGAATCACATCTGGAACCAATTCGTTGACGATTATGCGATCTTGAATCTGCAAAGTCTCAAGCATCGAACCGCTTGGAATGAAGAATGAACGAATCAAGAAAGTCTTGACCAAAAGCGAAAGCACCAGCGCGGTAGCCACGATAACAATCAGGTCGATAAAGAATGAAACGAAAATGTTCTTCTTTA
>JBEGTK010000120.1:0-3272 GCA_041179445.1 Actinomycetota bacterium
ATTTAGACGATCTCAGCGTGGTTGACGAGTCGCACATTGCTCGAGCTGTTGCCCTGAGAGGTTCAGAGAATTCAACGAGGTTGGCGGCATGAGACGTTTTAATTTCAGCGATGCCAATGTCGAGGCTCTCACTGCGCAATTGGTGGCTGACGATCAAGATTTACAAGAAGCATTTGCCCGCGCAACTTTTTCAGTTCTCACCGAACCGGGAGATCAATTTGCTGGTGCGCTAATCTCAGCAACTTCAGCCGCAGAGGTGCTCGAATTTGAAGTTAATAACTTTTCGGCAGCAGAGGTTCGCGACAGGTTGCGCAGTGCCGGTTCTTTGCAAGAGCTCGAAGATAAGTTTGGCGACTTTTTCACCTCGTATGCCGAGGCGAGAGAGCGGTGGAGACCTCGACTGAAACTTTCAGAAGTTGTCAATGCCCTGCAAATTGCGACAAATGTTAGAGCCAAACTAATCACTCCAGCGAGCGAACATTGGCCAGAGCAACTTGGTGATCTGAAGTTGGCAACTCCGCATTGCCTCTGGATTCGCTCGAAGAATGGCGCGTCTGGTCTATCGCAAAAATCTGTTGCGATAGTCGGTTCTAGAATCTCGACTAGCTATGGTGAATGGGTGACCAGCGAAATTGTTGCTGACTGTTCTGCTCGAGACTTAGCAATTGTTTCGGGAGGGGCCTATGGCATAGACGCCATGGCACATCGATCAGCGCTAGCCTGTGGGCAAAACACCGTTGCCGTAATGGCTGGCGGAATAGACCGCCTTTATCCGAGTGGAAACACATCGTTGCTCGAAAAAGTTATTGACGCTGGGGTTTTGGTTGCCGAGCAAGCGCCCGGGGCGAGCCCAACTAAGTGGCGCTTCTTGCAAAGAAATAGGTTGATCGCTGCGCTGGGCAGCGCGACCATAGTCGTCGAGGCTGGCTTTAGAAGCGGAGCCTTGAACACCGTCAGCCACGCTAAGCAAATTGATCGCCCGATTGGTGTGGTGCCCGGTGCGATCACGTCGCAGTCATCGGCGGGCTGCAACAAACTTATCGCCGAGGGGCTGGTGTCGAGCATTTGCACGCCGACTGACGCGGCTGACTTAGCACTCGGAAAACAGGGTTGGTTTCAACCAGAGTTGTCTGGCCTAGGCGCACTCGAAACTCGGGCGCTTGACGCCATGACTTCAAAGCCAAGCGATTCAGGCAAGATTGCTGCAAACGCCGGGTTGACCCACAAAGAGCTGACCATTGCACTTGGGCAATTGTCGCTGCTTGGGTTTGTCGAACAGACAGATAAGGGTTGGGTCAAACTACCCTTAGAGCGTGAGTAGCGCACTGAATCAAGCGAGCAATGAGTTTGCAGACTATCTTCAGGCTGCTCGCGGCTATTCGCCTAACACCGTGAAGGCCTATGAGACCGACGTGCTCGACCTTCTAGATTTTTTAGCGAAGCGAAGCGTGACCCTCGTGGCCCAGCTTGAGCTCGACCAAGTTAGAGACTGGCTATACGAAGCCGACCAGCGCGGCCTCAGCAAAACTACTCTTGCCAGAAAGAGCGCTGCAATTCGCTCCTTTTCATCTTGGCTAAAAAAAACCAATCAACTCGATATTGATTTCGCCGCTCGTCTCAAGTCGCCAAAGGCTTCGCGCTCTTTGCCGAAAGTTGTGTCGAGAGAAACGCTTGCCGACATCTTTGAAACCCTGTCGTCGCTTGCAACTCCAGACAACCCGAATGGGATGAGAGATCTTCTCGCGATCGAACTGCTCTATGCGAGCGGGTGCCGAGTTAGTGAATTAGTAGGCCTAAACCTTGAAGACATCGACTATTCGAGAAACATCTTGCGAGTAATTGGCAAAGGCTCAAAGCAGAGAATGGTTCCATTTGGAGCGCCTGCGCGAGAAGCTCTCGATGCCTACGTCAGAGTCGGTCGAAAGAAATTTGAAAATGAGAAGAGTGGGCAAGCGCTGTTTATCAACTCTCGCGGTCAGAGAGTTGGAGTGCGTCAGGTCTACGCGCTGGTTGCCGGTTTGCTAGATGGAACGCCGACCGGGGTGGCTGGCCCGCACGCGCTGAGGCATTCGGCTGCAACTCATCTGCTCGATGGAGGAGCTGACCTTAGAGCCGTTCAAGAACTTCTCGGGCACGCAAGCCTTGGCACAACACAGATTTACACCCACGTTTCAGTCGAACGACTACGCGAGGGTTACAAGCAGGCGCACCCGCGGGCTTAGATGACTGGCAGCAAAACGGTTGGCGCTAGCTCGCCATAACGCACAAGTGGTGAAAGATAGCCCAAGGTCGTTCTGAGAGAGAAGTGCAGACACCTTTGCCAATCGCAGTGCTGCCGGTAGTTTTCGCTTGCGTCACAAACGGTGGCAATCGGCTGGCCGGCAAAAACTTGCTGACCGGCTTGCAGTTGGCTGCAGGCCGGTTCAAACTCGATCAGGTCTCCGGCCTTGGTTCGAATGGAAATCAGATTTCGGTCGGCGACCTCACCGGCAAACCAGACGCTGCCGCCCACCGGCGCGTAAATCTGCTGACCTAGCTCGACTCGATAATCGATGCCCCTGTGGCCTGCCGAATAGTCGCTGCTTGGCTGAAAGTAGGGATTAACCAGGTGAAGCGGGGCATCGAGGGGCGCAAGCCAGCGCTCAGGCGGCGGCGTGGTTTGAGCGTCTGCCGTGGCCGCTTGCTGTTGCCAAAGGGCCAGAGTGACCAAGGCAAGAGCCAAGACTCTTGTCACAACTATCTTTCGCAATGGGTGCATTACTCGAGATTGCTCTGATTTCGCGCTCGCGGGAGCATCGGTGGCAAATCTGTGGATAACTTTGGGCTAAATGTCGGTGCCGAAGTTACTGGCAAAAGGCTAGTCAGGGGCTGAAACCCGCTGTTATGCTTATGTCTAGCGGTATTCGCTAAACAAAACCTCATTTGAGACCTTTGTTTTGCTGTGCCGACTTCGCGTGTCGAACAACATACGAATTCTCCAGTCACCAATTTTCATTAGTGCGAATTCGATGCGACACCAGGTGTGACAAACAACCGTTTGATCGCAATTAACTGAGGGTGCGTTCGCGCGCCAAAAGGAGAACTGCAATGGCAGTCGTAACAGTACGCCAGCTTCTCGATGCAGGTGTTCACTTCGGACACCAGACTCGTCGCTGGAACCCAAAGATGCGTCGTTTCATTCTGACCGACCGTTCAGGCATCTACATCATTGACCTACAGAAGTCATTGACCTACATCGACAAGGCATACGAGTTCGTTCGCGAAACCGTTGC
>JBEGTK010000121.1:0-3248 GCA_041179445.1 Actinomycetota bacterium
CGACGCGAACGCGGTCGCCAATCATCTCGCCGTTCTTTACGTCAACCAATGCGCCTTTGATGCCAGTTCCACCAATGTCGATTCCGATTGCAATTTTCTTAGCCATGATTTCTTTCGTAACTAGGGGAGTGTCAAAATATCTGCACCGGTATCGGTGACCACTAGGGTGTGCTCAAACTGAGCGGTGATGCTTTTATCTCTTGTGACGACGGTCCAGTCATCTCTCCACATGTCCCACTGGTGGGTTCCAAGGGTTAGCATCGGCTCGATTGTGAAGACCATGCCCACCTGCATCTCTTGCGAATAGGCCGGAGCCGCGTCGTAGTGGGGAATCACCAGGCCGCTGTGAAAGGCCTTGCCAATGCCGTGACCGGTAAAGTCACGAACAACGCCGTAGTCAAAGCGTTTTGCGAATGATTCGATGGTGCGCCCGATTGTGTTGATTTGTCGACCAGGTGCCACAGCGGCGATTGCGCGATTTAGCGACTCACGGGTGCGCTCTACAAGCAGGCGAACTTCGTCTTTGACCTCGCCGACCATGAAGGTCTGGTTGCTGTCTCCGTGAAATCCGTTTTTGAAGGCGGTGATGTCAATGTTCACGATGTCACCCTCTAACAGCACTGTGTCATCAGGAATGCCGTGGCAAATGACCTCGTTCACCGAGGTGCAGATCGATTTAGGAAACCCTCGATAGAGCAGCGCAGAAGGGTAGGCATCGTGGTCTAGCAAGAACTCGTGCCCGATTCGGTCAAGCTCGTCTGTGGTCACGCCGGGCTTGCAGTTTTCGCCAACTCGGGCAATGGCCTGAGCGGCAATCTTGCCAGCCGCGCGAATTAGTTCAACTTCTTCTAATCCCCAAATATCGCCTTCGGTGTATTTCGCAGGGGCTTTTTTGCCGACATACTCTGGCTGCATTATGTGCTTAGGAACCGAGCGCAAAGGCGACAGGTTTCCGGCGGTTAAGAATCCGGTTTTCGGGTCGCGAGGCATGCGTCTAGTCTAAGAGAGAGCAAAGGAACGACCTTGGATAACGAGCCGAAAGAGTATTGGTTCAACACCAACACCAACGAAGTCGAGGTGGGCAAGCAAGTTGCTGCCATCTATCGAATCGGTCCGTTTTCAGACTACGAGAGCGCAGCACGTGCGCTAGAGATTCTGCAAGAACGAGCTAAGGCTTGGCGAGAAGAAGAAGAGCGACGCGACTAGTCGCTGAAAGACTCGGCTTCATTCGGAAAACTCGAAGACTCGACATCAGCAACATATTGGCTCGCAGCCGAAAGCAATTGCTCGCGCAAATTCACATACTGGCGAACAAACTTGCGAGGCTTGCCTTGAGTTAGCCCAGCGAAGTCGGTCCAGACCAAGATCTGGCCGTCGGTTTCTGAACCAGCGCCTATGCCAATTGTTGGAATAGAAAGGGTCTTGGTGATTTTCGCAGCTAGGTCTGCTGGAACGAGTTCGAGCACAACGGCAAAAGCGCCTGCCTCTTGAACTGCTAAAGCCTCAGCCATAACTTGATCGGCCGAATCGCCGCGGCCTTGAACTTTGAATCCGCCAAGTGCGTGAACGCTCTGCGGGGTGAAGCCAATGTGGCCCATTACAGGAATGCCTGCTTCAACAATTGCCTTGATCTGTTCTGAGCTGCGCTTGCCGCCTTCAAGCTTCACAGCGGCCGCACCGGTTTCTTTCATGATCTTGATTGCGTTGCGCACTGCGTCTGCTGGCTCTGCCTCATAGCTGCCAAATGGCATGTCAACAACGACAAGCGCTCGCGATGCTGCCTTAGCTACTGCTCGACCCAGTGGAATAATTTCGTCAACGGTGATTGAAAGAACGCTTTCGTGCGCGAGTGCGTTTTCGGCCGCAGAGTCTCCGACTAGCAGAACGTTGATTCCGGCTTCATCAAAGATCTCGGCAGTGAACTGGTCATATGAGGTGAGGCAAGAAAACTTGCGACCCGAATTCTTGAACTCTTGAAGATGCGAAACTCGCGCAATCTTTGCCATTTAGCTGTTTCGCTTCCAGGCGTCGACTTCGATTTCGACAAGCATCTTTGGATTAATGAACTTGATGCCGGCGAGCATGGTAGCTGCCGGGCGAATGTCGCCAAAGATTTCACCGTGCGCCTTGCCAACGGCATCCATGTCTTCTGCGTTGCTCAGATAAATTCTGCTTCTGACAACGTCGGCCAATGTGTAGCCAACCTGAGCTAGCGCAGATGCGATAACGCCTTCGAGCGTGACTTTGGTTTGACCATAGGCGTCACCTTCGTGCTGCAAGACACCGTCGACTGTCGCGGTCGATCCAGAGACGTGCACATATTCACCGGCTACGGTTGCGCGTGAATAGCCAATGACAGACTCCCATGGTCCGCCGCTTGAGATCAGTTTGTCTGCTGCCATTTTTGTGCCTAACTGTATTTGTTGGTGATTGGAAGTCTGCGGTCACGGCCAAATGCCATGCCGGTGATTTTTGGTCCGATAGCGCCTTGGCGTCGTTTCCACTCTGCTCTATCTACAAGCCCTACAACTCGATCGACCGTTGCTGCATCGAAACCGAGTGCCTTGATTTGTTCGCGACCGAGCTTTCGTTCGATATAGGCGTCAAGAATCTCGTCGAGCACGTCATATGGCGGCAGGCTGTCTTGGTCTACCTGGCCCGGTCTGAGCTCGGCAGATGGCGGCTTGCTAATGCTGTTCTCTGGGATAGGCGCAGACTGGCCCTGCTGTGCAGCCCAGTCGTTGCGCCACTTAGCCAGTTGCCAGACCAGGGTCTTAGCGACATCTTTGAGCGGTGCGAAGCCACCAACCGAGTCACCATAGATGGTGCTGTAGCCGACGGCGAGTTCGGTTTTGTTACCAGTCGTCAGAGTCAGGTGACCCTCTTGGTTGCTGAGTGACATCAAAATTGTTCCGCGAACTCGAGCCTGCAGGTTTTCGGCAGAGGTGTCTTTTAGTTTGAGCTGCTTCTCGAGTTCTTTAACCGCACCCTTGATTGGTTCGGTGCGAATGTTGATTCCTAGTCGTTTTGCCAAATCGAATGCGTCGCTCTTTGAGTGATCGCTCGAGTACTTGCTCGGCATTGATACTCCGAAGACTCGATGAGAGCCGAGTGCATCGACGGCGAGTGCCGCGCAAACGGCTGAGTCAATTCCACCGCTGAGTCCCAAGATGACCGACTTGAAGTTGTTCTTGTTCACATAGTCGCGAAGGCCGAGTACAAGGGCGTTCCAGATTTGCCAGTTGTCA
>JBEGTK010000122.1:0-3247 GCA_041179445.1 Actinomycetota bacterium
GAATCGGAAACGCGTTGATTCCGCGCAAGGCACTCGGCAAGGCCGTCTCGGTAGCCACACAAGACCAGTTCAATGAGCGAGGCTCAAATCTCGACTCGAGAGCGTTTTTAGCACTTAAGAGCGGTTTGCCGGGATTAGTGAAAATTGAGGTCACGGATGATGAAGACCCAACTCCATACCTGCTGATTTCTACTCGGCGAGCGAGCGAATTGGTAGAGCTACTGAACGCTTAGGCGCACTCTAGACAAACGTCGCCGTACTTGCCCTTTTTCTTAGCAAGCATCGACTTGTGCTTAACAATGAAGCATTCAGAGCAGGTGAATTCGTCGGTCTGGGGAGGAACGACCATAACGTTTAGTGCTTCGTCAATGAGGTTTTCACGGTCGTGATCTTCATCGATGCTTACTTCTTCGGCGTCTAGTGAAGCTGTCGAAGTCGGCGCTGAGCGCTCCTTGATGGCATCCAGTGACTCGGCATCATCGTCGGTCTTTTTGGGTGCATCGTAATCGGCGGCCATTCGCTACCTTTCAGTAAGTTCAACTCAAGCGTGCATAGTTTGCATCCAAATGAATGAAATAGCAAACAATCCACGCCGAGTTTAGCCATATTTCTCAAAAATGCCGCAACACTCGCCCGACTAAATCCACAAATATTCTGGATTGCAGTGGCAAACTTTTGGCAAACGAAGGAACAGGTCATGACTGAGCTAAGGCTGAATGGCAACGACGGCGAATATCTGCTGCTCGAATCATTGACTGGCGAACAATTCAAAGTGCATATCGACGACTCGCTTCGCAATGCAATCAAAAGTTCTGCATCTCGAATGACGTCATCGGTGCAACTTTCGCCTCGCGAAATTCAAGCTGAGATTCGCTCCGGAGCAACCGTAGAAGAACTTGTAGCAAATTCAGGCGACCCACGAAGCTACATTGAGAAATTTGCTGCACCAGTCTTAGACGAACTAACTCACGTAATTGCCAGCGCGCTTAGCGTGCGCATTTCAATTGCTGGAGATCGCTACAACGACATTAGCCACATCGAGTTTGGTGAAATTATCGCCAGTCGACTCGAAGCAAGCGGCGTGACCGACAGCAAATGGTCGGCGGTTCGCGATGAGAATCACCAGTGGCTGGTATCTATTCAATTCGAACGCGAAGGTCAGTCTGGCGCTGCAACCTGGTCTTTCGACCCGAAGAGACTTCTTCTTTCGCCAGAAAACGAGACAGCAATCACACTGTCAACACAGAACTCTCTTGGTGAAACCTCGTACGCAAAATTGAAGCCAGCTCCAACACTTGAGCCAATCAAAACGGAACCCGAGATTGAACCAGCCGCAAAGAACTTAACTGAATCGCTTGCTGACACGCAACTGGTAGACACTGCAATTCCAATTGGCAGATCGAGCGAAGTTGCCATGTCAAATCGAGTTGCAGAACCTGAGATTGATCGCGACGAACTTGCAACAACAACCGACCTGCTTGATGCCCTCAAGAAAAAACGTGAGGAACGCTCAAATCGCCAGGCAGAACAGCCTGAACCAACAACTGCTACCCAAGCGATTGAAGTTATTGCTGAGCCACAAACATCAGAGCAAATAGCACAAGAGCCGGAAGCCACAGAAGACTACGAGCCAAAACCTGCCCCAACTCGTCGAAACGGAAGACCTAGCATTCCGAGCTTTGATGAAATCGTTCAGGGAACCAAGAGCGAAGACGAATAGGCTGCCAATCGAATCAACGGAATGCTGATTTCCTCATTGGAAAGCGCGCCATGTTGACCAACCATTTTCAGACTGTTGGCCTTCGCAAATTTGCGGTGGTAGATCGCCACCTCAGCTGTGGCTAAGACAATCAAGTCAGGCAATAAATCTTCGTCTTGCAAAAGCGAATCTTGCCAATACCCTGCGTTGATTAAATCGCTTGGTGTGCAAACGACAGCAGCGCCTGCAACGCGCTCGGCCAAAATCTGACGTACTGTGGCTAATCTTGAACGGGCTTGAAGGTATAGAAACGCAACCCGAGGATCTCCGGCAACATCACTGAATTCATCATTTATTTCGGCAAGATCGTCTAGGTAAATGTGGTTTTGTTTCTCAACATCGACGATGCCGTGATCAGAAGTGACAAGCATTCCGATGCCCTCGGCAAGTCGCGAAGAGGAACGCTGCACTTGCACATCAAGCTCAGAGAGCAGCGAAAGCCACTCGGTGCTTGCTACGCCGAACCGATGGGCCGCTTGGTCGAGTTCTGGCACATAGACATAAACGAGCGAATTATCAGATTCAGCTACTTGTGCAGCCTTTTCAAGGCGAGCAGAAATCGTTTCTGCAAAGTGATGTTGAGCGTCATGCATTGTTGCTCTCGTGAAACCAGAATCGGCATATTCGCTCAGGGTGACAGCATGAACCTGGCATAAAACTTCGGTCGAGATCGGTTCAACTTTTAGGTAGTCAAGCACCGAGTACTTGTCTATTCCAGAGAGAAGGTTGACCGATTCTTGCCGACTGCGATCGAAGATCTTGTAGCCGAATAATCCATGCTCGCTGTTTGAGACTCCGGTAGCGAAGCTCGCAATGCTGCTCGCGGTTGTCGACGGAAATCCCGAGTAAATAGTCGACTGACTGGCAGAAGTGAGAAATGGGGCGTAGCGGTTGGCAGCTTCAAGGTTCTTGGCACCGAGGCCATCGACCATAACGACGATTGCTGAGTTGACCTTTGGCAGTGCGAAAGAGTTTTCTTGCCCGAGAACTGACTTCTGAGCGCTGCGAAACACATCTTTCAGATTCCCGAAAGCTGGGGGTATCGCGGGTAGCATCGAAGTCATTGAGAGAAGTCTGCCACAGGCAGCAAAACAGCAGAGAACATGAGCAGCGCAGAGAATCCAACCGAGAAAATCCTCGACATCGACCTGACCAAGGAGATGCAGGACTCATTTCTTGAATACAGCTATTCGGTTATCTATGCTCGTGCCCTTCCAGACGCTCGTGACGGTCTCAAGCCTGTGCACCGCAGAATCGTCTATCAAATGGGCGAAATGGGCCTTAGGCCAGATCGAGGGCACGTAAAGTCTGCTCGCGTTACGGGCGAAGTAATGGGAAAGCTTCACCCACACGGCGATGGAGCAATCTATGACGCGCTGGTGCGCATGGCTCTGCCGTTCTGGCTTCGTGTTCCACTGATCGTTGGTCAGGGAAACTTCGGAAGCCTAGACGATGCCCCTGCGGCCGCTAGGTACTCAGAGGCTCGAC
>JBEGTK010000123.1:0-3239 GCA_041179445.1 Actinomycetota bacterium
TCTCGATGTCGGTGACTCGATTGATTTCTTGAATCGCACCGGCGTTGATTAGCGGTGCAATGTGGTTATAACCAGCAAGTTTTAGAACACCAACCTTGCATCCGAGAGCAACCGCCTCAAACATCGCGGTTGAATAAACGCCAACCACATATTCAGAAACTTCAATGAGCTCGATTGTGTTTGCCTTAGCATCGATGAGTTGCAAGTTGCTCGGGCGCTCACCAAGTGCGTCAACCGCTGCTGCGATTTGCTCGTTGTCTTCTTGCGGGTGCGGTTTTAGCAACACCGAAAGTTTCGGATACTTCGCTGCAACAAATCTCGCGAACTCAACGAGGTTTTTTGAAACCTGAGGCTGACCGATAACCAAGAGTTGCTGTTGCTTCTTGCTGTCGCGAGCGAGTGCGTCGCTGATGTTTTTTGGCGCACCGATTGTGTGCAACTCAACCGAAGCCGGCAGGTCGCTCGAGAAACCCCAGTAGTCACCCCACTGCCAAAATTCATCGGCAAGATATGCACCAGAAGCTTCGCTGTCTGACTTGAGATCTGCCCAACTCAATCTCGGATGAAACGCTGAGATCAATCCGTGTTGAATTTCGACGACGCGAACTCCTGCAGCTTTTGCCGCTGCAACGAATGGCAACTGCCAAGCGTTTGCAATCAGCAATAGCTCGGTGCCAGAGATTTTGAAGATGCGCTTCCAGCCAGTGCGACGAGCAACAAAGTCGACGAGCAACCAACGCGGAAACTTGCGGTACTTATCAATCTTGATTTCGAGAGCGGCTTCGAGAGCCTTGATGACCCTTGCCCACTTGGCCTTGTGCTTCTTGCTGAGCCAGAAGACAACCTGCAGTTTGGCGCGGTTTCTGAACTGACCAAGCAGCATGGCATCGAGTTGCTCGAACTGCGGGCGGCCACTGGCCTGGTCTTCAGCGCCAATGGCGAAGACAAGCGGGTTCTCGGCTGCCTTGACGAAGTCGTCTGTGAATGGGTCGCCGCCATTGGCCCCGCGTCGCACGAACGGCATGATGGCAACCTGGGCCTCGGCAATCGAGACCTGGTCGGTCGTCGGCAGCTCTGGCTTCTCTGGAACCGGCTGGTAGAGGCCGGTCAATTCGGCGATGTGGGTGAACATGCGCTCGCGAATAACTTGCCAGAGATAGACGTCTCCGACTTTCCAATTTGCTAGGTCTTCTGCCTTTTCGATTTCTCGAATGGCCGACCAGATTCTCTCGAGATCCATTTATCGCTCGAGCAGGGCTTTCGCGCGTTCGAAGTCTTCTATGGTGTCGATGTCGATGCTCTCTTCTTCTGTCATGAAGAACGGCACGGCACCGTCAACCGGAAACTTGCCGAGTCTTCTGAACTCAGAAAGTTTGAAGATGTAGATCGCCCCGTTTGGAATAAACGCCTCTGGGTTCTGCTGACGATTCAATCCGTAGTTGTCTGGCAACAGTGGGTGAAGTTTGCCGTCGGCACCAACCGTGAGAGTCCAATAAGGCGACTTCGGTGGGTGGGTTACAGAAACCAATGCAGTTGCCCCCGGCAAGTGCTCAGACAAGACGTCGAATGCACGTTCAACCATGTCTGCGGTGCGAGCTGGTGAAGTTGGTTGCAAATAAACAATCCACGGATCAACGCTTGGGTCAATTTCGATTTCGTCACCGGTCAAGAAATCGGTGACAACATCGGCTGCCGAAGCTTCGTCGTTCGAAGCGAACTCTGCACGACGGTGATTGATTACGTTTAGGCGAACTGCTTCGGCCAAGATTGCATCGTCGTCGCTCGAGACAACCGGCGCATCAACATAAAGGCAGTCGCGAGCGCTTTCGATTGCACGCTCGATTAAAGTCTTGCCGCCGATTTTCATGAGGTTCTTGCCAGGCAAGCCCTTTGATCCGCCACGAGCCGGAACAATCGCATAAACGTGATCGCGAAGAAACATTCGAACCCCTAGAAGTTGAGCCAGTGGTCGAGGTTGTTGCGAGCTTCGTTGAGGTCGTCGTGACGACCGATGTCGAGCCATGATTCGTGAATCGGAAACGCCACTACCTTTTCGCCGTGCGACTTGACGCTGTCGAGAAGGGTTGGCATGTCACAGAACTCGTTCTTCGGAATCAAGTCGAGTGCCCAAGGGTCAAGCGCATAGATGCCAGCCGAGACCATCGAGCGGTGAATTGGCTTCTCGCTGATTGACTCAACCTCGTTGCCGTCAATGTTGACAACGCCATAAGGCACCTGAAATGAATACTCTCGAACACCAAGCGTGGCTTTAGCGCCCTGCTTTTTGTGAAACTTGATGACCTGGCGCAGGTCGCAGTTGGTGAGCAGGTCGCTGTTCATAACGATGAACGGTTCGCCAATCTTGCCTGCCATCTGGGCTAGCGCGCCGGCGGTGCCAAGCGGCTGAGTCTCTTCTAGGTAAGTGACCTTGAGGCCGAGCCAGGCTCCATCTTTGATGTGCTCACGAATGACATCTGCCAGATAGTTCACCGAGATAAAGATGTTTCTAAAGCCCTGGGCGTGAAGCTTGCGCAAGATGATTTCGAGAATCGGCTGGTCGCCAATCTTGAGCATCGGCTTAGGCACGTCTTTGGTTAGCGGGTATAGGCGCACGCCCTTGCCGCCTGCCATCAAAACAACCGGAGTCGAGATTTCTGCAGCGACCAACATGTCTTGGTCGGTGAGCAAGCCAACGAGCTTGCCGTGTTCGTCAATAACTGGCAGCTGGTGAATCGACTTGCTGAATTCGCGCGCCATGACTTCTTGGGGGTCTTCGTCTGGCGAAGCAACGTGAGGCTGCTTGTTCATGACCTCGAGCACAGATGCGTCGAGAGCTAGACCGCGAAGCAGCCCGCGACGAACATCGCCGTCGGTTACGGTTCCGAGAAGTTTTTGTGATTCATCAACAACGAGTGCAATTTGTTTTGCACCGGCGTTGATTGCCTCGATGGTTTGCAACAGCGTTGCGTTTTCAGAAACGGTTAGCGCTGAAAGATCTCTGATCACGACTAACCTCTCTTCTTTGCTACTGCCGGAACACCAACGGCAACGTGGTTGTCTGGAACATCGTGCAGAACAACAGCACCTGCGCCAATGATACAGTTCGAGCCAATTTTGACTCCCTGCAAAATAGTTGCGTTTGCACCAATGTGAGTGCGCTCGCCGACAGTTACGTTTCCGCTCAAAACCGCACCGATGGCAATGTGGCAGTGCGCGCCAATCACGTTGTGGTGTTCAAC
>JBEGTK010000124.1:0-3201 GCA_041179445.1 Actinomycetota bacterium
CATGAGTTGCTCGAGTGGAGTTTCAAAGTTGTCTGCGCCGAGTGCATAACTCGGAAACGGTCTGTGAAAGTTATAACTGCCGTCAACGTTCTCAACTGCAAAGTGCGCCTTCGGAAGTTTCTCAATCAACTTCGTGAGAACTTCGCGCGGATGAAAAGTAATCACCTCGTGCTGCTCAAAACCTTTTGGGTGATTTTCTTGCAGTGCGATTGTCACAGCGCCGTTTGAACACACGGCGAATCCGTGTTGAATGCCAACGTCTTTAATTACCGGAATGGCGTTCGCCGCACTGCGACCGGTTGCAACGATAACTTCGTGACCGAGTGCGCGAACGCGTTCGACTTCGGCAACAACTCGCGGTGAAAGAAAACCGTCATCGTGCACGAGGGTGCCATCGATGTCTAGCGCGATGAGCCAGCGCTCGTCGCCGGTTGCAATTGTCATTTAGGCGCGATGACCTCTGCGCCACCGAGGTATGGGCGAAGCGCTGCAGGAATGCGAACAGATCCGTCTGCCTGCTGGTGGGTTTCGAGAATCGCTACCAACCAACGAGTCGTCGCAAGGGTTCCGTTTAGCGTTGCAGCGGTTGCAGTCTTTCCGTCTTCGGTGCGGTAGCGCACGTTTAGGCGGCGAGCCTGAAAGGTTGTGCAGTTCGAGCTCGAAGTGAGTTCGCGGTATTGGTTCTGGGTTGGAACCCATGCCTCTGAGTCATACTTGCGTGCCGCGCTCGATCCGAGGTCACCGGCAGCGGTGTCGATAACGCGGTATGAAAGTTCGCACGCCTGAAGCATTGCTTCTTCGAGTGCGAGCAACTTTAGGTGCTCTTGCTCTGCATCTTCTGGTTTCACATAGCTGAACATCTCGAGCTTGTTGAACTGGTGAACGCGCAAGATGCCACGGGTGTCGCGGCCAGCCGAACCAGCTTCGCGACGATAGCAAGTTGACCAACCGGCATAACGCAGTGGGCCGTTGCTCAAGTCGATGATTTCATCGCGGTGATAGCCCGCGAGCGCGACCTCACTCGTGCCGGTTAGATAAAGGTCATCTGCTGGCAGGTAATAGATCTCGTCTGAGTGCTCGCCCAAGAACCCGGTGCCTGCCATAACCTCTGGGCGAACCAGGGTTGGCGTGATGAGTGCGGTGAAGTCGTGCTTGGTCGCAAGGTCGAGTGCCATGTTCATGAGTGCGAGTTCGAGACGCGCACCCCAACCCTTTAAGAAGTAGAAGCGTGAACCAGAAACTTTCACACCGCGTTCGATGTCGATGATGTCTAGCGACTCACCGAGCGCAACGTGGTCTTTAGCTTCAAAGTCAAACTTGGCGTGGGTTCCCACTTCTTTAATTACCTTGAAGTTTTCTTCGCCACCGGCAGGCACCTCGGTGATGACAACGTTTTCGATCTTCCACATCAACTCGTTCAAGCGAGCCTCTGCTGCGTTGGCAACTTCTAGCGCTGCCTTTACTTTGTCTGCCAAAACCTGACCCGCTGCAATTAGTGCCGGGCGGTCTTCTTTAGAAGCGGCTCCAACCAACTTGGCTGCCGCGTTCTGCTCTGCACGAAGTGATTCATACTCTTGCAGGGTCTTGCGCCAGGTGGCATCTGCCTTGGCGGCTTCATCGACGATAGCTTCGTCGTTGCCGCGAGCGCGCTGCGAAGCCTTGATGGCATCAGGGTTTTCTCTAAGCAGGTTTGGGTCAATCACAGGTAAAGCCTACCTTTTGGCGCAAGACAAGCCTTGGCAGTGAATGAGCTCTCGGCAGCTTTAGTTCTTTGGCAGAACTACGGTTTCGATGTACTTGCGAACCGCAAGAACGCGTCCGTGTTCACCAGGGCCGACTTCGATGCCGGCAGATTCGATAGCTCGCTTGAACAGGTTCTCGACTGCGCGAACCGTGGTGCCTCGTCTTTGCGCAATCTCGGTGTTCGAGAGACCAAGGGCCGCCATGTGCAGCAGGTCGAGTTGCGAGCGTGAAAGGTTCGAGAGCGAGTGTGCTTCGCGATCTTGGCGAAGCTCTGCGCTAACCCTGCCTCGCAAACTTGCCTTGATTGCCCTGAGCAGCAATTCGGTGTCGCCGACTGACTCTTTGACGAGATAGGCGGCATCCTTGGGAATCGAACGGTTGTCGACGCCGATGGTTTTTGGCTCAGGAATGTTGGTCAAGAAAACTAGACCGATCTCTGGCGCGGTCTCGCGAAGAATGCGAGCGAGGTCAAAACCGTTTGGTCCGGCACCGAGCTCAACGTCAAGAATCGCTGCGTCTGGATCGAAACTCGAAACGGCTCGCACTGCGGCTGCGGCTGTTTCAACGGCCTCAACTTCAAACCCCTCTTTTTCGAGAAGTTCGGTAATGAGTGCGCGCATGAACTGGTTGTCTTCAACCACCAAGAGCTTTTGGGTCGCTGCCACGTTGCCTACTTTCTATTAATAGATTGGCACATGCGGATAACCACCTACCTGCAGATGTTCACATAATGGAACATTTCGCACAGGGATAGGCTGAACCCGTGGTCAAGAAGAATAACCGAGCCGCGGTGATCTATTATCCGGGGCGAGTCGACTTGCGAAAGCTTCGCTCTGCGGTTGATTCGGTCATAAGCAACCTTGGCTGGGAGCCGAGTCTCTGGCTAAAGACCGACGCAGATGAAACCGGTGCGGCTCAAGCACTGCGCGCGATTGCGCAGAAGGCAACCCACATCGTCGTTGCAGGTGGCGATGGCACGGTTCGCACGGTTCTCGAAGCTGTTGCCAATTCAGGCTCGAAGGCTTCGGTTGGCATTGTGCCGATTGGCACCGGAAACGTCTTGGCTCGCAACCTTGGCATTCAGCTTGATGACATGCAAGTTCAGGTGCACAGGGCATTGCTCGGCATTGCACACCCCATGGATATGGGTCTGGCCCGAATTATCTTCGAAGACCAGAGCCGCACCGAGAAGTTGTTTGGGGTGATGGCCGGAATCGGCTTAGACGCCAAGATCATGCTCAACACCGATGCCGCTCGCAAGCGCCGTCTCGGCTGGATCGCCTATGTTGAATCGGGCTTCAAGTCGATGCCACTGAAATATCACAGGCTTTCGATTCAGGTTGATGGGCGCGATGCCCGAACGGTTCGAGTGTTGACATTGTTGGTTGGCAACGTTGGGCTGCTGCCCGGCCGAATCTCGATGATGCCAGATGCCGCGCTCGACGACGGCAAGCTCGA
>JBEGTK010000125.1:0-3200 GCA_041179445.1 Actinomycetota bacterium
TCTCTAAATTGCGCAACATGGCTGAGCGCCACCGGTGCCTGACATTGGGGCAATGGTGATTGCGGTCAATGAGACCAAAATCGCCAGAGCTCCAGTCATCAGGATCATCTTTACCCTTTTCATGATTCCCCCTTACGGCATCGATGACACGATATTGTCAAAGATTGTCAAAAATTGTCAAGCAAAATAGACTCACGACATGGTCACAATCGATTCGGCTCAGGGCAGGGCTTTCAAGGCTGCGCGACTGAACCTCGGCATTAGCTTGGCCGAGGCCTCTGAGGGCATTTGCTCTGAGAGTTACCTCTCGCTGATCGAATCTGGCAAGCGCCAGGCGAGCGTCAAAATGTCTAGGCAGCTGGCCTCTCGGCTCAGCGTTTCGGCACCGGCTCAAAAGCGGCAGACCAAGGCCCAGGCGATTGCTCTCGAAGCCGAATTAGCGATTCGCACCGGCAACAAAAGGCAAGCCAAAGAACTGCTCGCCAAAGACTCGACCGATGAACGCGCGAACTTTGTTCACGGATTGATTGCCGAGGTCGAAGGCAATTTTGAATCTGCCATGAATTTTCAAGAGGCCTGCCTAAACAATCTCGAAGCGTCAAACCAGACGCGACTCGATAGCTCAATTGCGATTTGTCGAATCGCGGCGAATCAACTTCAGGCAGCGACCGCAATTGAAGTGGGCGAGCGGGCACTTCGCGAGTTTGCGCGCCAAAGCGACGTTGACTCAGCGAGTGTTTCTGAACTTCGGGCTACTCTCTCGGGTGTCTATTGCGAAACCGGAGACATGCTTCGAGCAAGACAACTAACCGACCCGACACTGAATGACTCAAAGGCCGAAGATCGAACTAAAGTGCAAGCACTATGGTCTCGCTCATATGTTCTTGCGGCCGAATCAAAGTTCGAAGAAGCAGCTGTGCTATCTCAGAGCGCTCTTGCATTGCTCGAGAAAATGGAGCGGCCAATCAAACTGGCAGCGCTCAAGCAAACTCATGCCTGGTATCTCTTGCAAGACGAAAATGCAGATCTGAATTTCGTTGAGCAAGAGTTGCTCGAATGCATCGCAATCGCTGCAACGGCCGATGCCCAGGTGATGCAGGCAAATTGCCGAGCTGTGCTCGGTCTGGTTGAAGCAATGCGGGCAAACTCGTCGGCCTCAGAAAACTACTTCGCTTCGGCGTTATCGCAATTGCAGGGCAGCGACCTTGCCGGAGCGTTGGTTTTGCAAGCAAACGCCCATGTTCGATTGGGCGAAAGCGAAGCCGCCAAGACTGCCTTGCTATCGGCGCGAAACTTGCTCGAAGCCAGTGGTGCCAACCGCTCAGAGGCTTATGCCTGGCGTCAGCTCGCGGCTATCTATGAAGAGCTAGGCGAGGCCGAGTCGGCCCTGGCCTGTCTAAAGGCCGCCACTGATCTGATTGGGCTCAACGCAAGCCCAATTGCGGCGTCGCTAGATGCCCGCTAGTTCTTGGGTTGGTCTGTGAGCAGTTCGGCATCCATGGGTTGGGTGGCCGGCAGAGACTTCTCGATTTGTGATAGTTCTTCGTCGCTTAGCTTCACCATTAGAGCGCTCACGTTATCGAGAACTGTCTCGATGCGGGTGACTCCCGGAATCGGAACAATCGACGGCGAAAGTGAACGCAACCAGGCCATCGCAACGGCGTGAGTTGAGCATTGATGATTTTGAGCGATTGATGCGAAAACCGAATCTAGATCTTTGACGCCCTTTGATGGCGACCAAGGCAGATAGACAATGCCAAACTCTTCGCAAACCTCAAGCACGTCAAGCTCTTGACGATAGACCGGGTTCAACTGATTCTGAACGCTGACGATTCCGCCTTCGGCAGGGGTGCCGAGAATCTCGATGGCTCTGCGCAATTGCTTCGCGCTGTAGTTGCTAACACCCAGGTGTTCGATGATTCCGCGCTGGCGCAAAGCGTCGAGATTCTGAACCTGCTCTTCGAATTTTAGGTTTGGGTCAAGTCGGTGGTGTTGCCACAGCTGCAGCTTCGCGACTCCTAGTCTTCCGGCAGATGCCTCGGCTGCGCGAAGAAGATAGTCGACCGTCGCGTTGCGACCCCAGACTTCACCAGGCTTGCGTGTGATGCCAGCCTTTGTGCCGATCACGACTTTCGCTTTGTCGGCTGAAGAGCCGTTCCAGGTGCGCAGTGCGTCAGCGACCATGAGCTCGTTCTCGCCAAACTTGTTCCATGCTGAGGCATAGATGTCTGAGGTGTCAAAGAACGTCACACCGGCATCCATGGCTGCGTGCAGTGCGCTCAAAACGCCTTGGTAAGCCTCGTCAGAGCCGAGAGCGATTCCGTTGAACTGGGCATACATCGAACCAAAGCCGATGTCGCCGATTGTGTCGCGCCAGATAGTCATGTTGAAAGACTAGTTGGCTCAAAACTCTGAAGGGTCTTCAAGATTGTTAACTTCGAGGCCCTTGCCGGTCTTCTTGTATCGAGAGCTCGTTCCCAAAGGTTTCCAAGGAATGTACTTGCCTAGCAAGCCCGAGGGCACAGTTTCGCCCATCGCACGCTTATTTGATTCTGCGTTCTCACGCTTCAGGGCTACAAATTCTTTAGGCGAGACTTTAACAGGGCGATTTGCCAGACGACTGTTAGGAAACAGCGCCATTGCGATCCAGCGAAAAGGGTTTGTCATGTTAAAAATTTTTCGATTCTTCGATGTTCGTGCCATCGAGGCGCTTGCCAGAATTCAAAAACTCTACAGAATCATGGTTGAAGTCGCTGAACTGAGCTCTGCGCATCATGTCCGGTTTGACTGTGTCACCCATCGCGCTTTGGCTGGATTCAGCATTTTCACGCTTAAGCGCGAGCCATTCTTCTCGGGAAACTTTCACGGGCCTGTTAGCTATTTTGCTGTTTGGAAAAATTGCTAGAGCGAACCACTCAATGAATCTCTTCATGAGTCCCGGCCATCGCGAGGATATTCTTCGATGTCTGAACCATCGAGACGTTTGCCGTAATTCAACATTCGGACTGAGTCGTGTAAGACCGGATTCCATACTTTCGAATTCCCGCTGGGTCTTAGGTTGCCATCTTTGTAGAACATCTCAGGTTTCACTGTTTCACCCATTGAGTATTTGCTCGATTCGGCAATTTCTCTCTGGAGCGCCAAATATTCTTTGCGAGAAACTTTGACAGGGCGATTTGCAAGCCCACTGTTTGGAAACA
>JBEGTK010000126.1:0-3188 GCA_041179445.1 Actinomycetota bacterium
CGGCCCGCACTTCATGGCAAAAGAGAGTCTCTTTCGCGTTCCGGTTCTCGGCCCGCTAATCACTGCTGCCGGTCAGATTCCGGTTTATCGAAGCACGCACCGAAACGATGCACCTCTTCGCGCAGCAAACGCTTATCTTGAGGCCGGGCACTGCATTGCGATTTTTCCGGAGGGCACTCTGACTCGTGACCCAGAACTTTGGCCGATGCGCGGTCGCACCGGTGCTGTTCGTCTCGCGCTCGAAACGGGCGTTCCGGTTTATCCGGTTGGTCAGTGGGGCAGCGAAAAAGTCTTGCCGCAATATGGCAGCAAGTTTCGCCCAGGATTCTGGAAGAAAGTTCACGTTGTCGTTGGTGACGAAATCGATCTAGCCAAATATCGTCACGCGCAGTTGCAGCCGGCCGAGGTGCAAGAAGCAACCGAATTAGTCATGGATAAAATCACCGAACTGGTCGAGCGCCTTCGCGGCGAAAAGGCTCCGGCTGAACGCTGGAACCCAGCCAACGCCGGCCAAGCCGCACACGGAAACTTCAAGAAGAAGGGCAAGTAATGAAAATTGCCGTTATGGGTGCCGGAAGCTGGGGCACTACCTATGCCAAGGTTTTGGCCGATGCCGGCAACGACATTTGGCTTTGGGCTCGTCGTGAAGACATCACCGAAGAGATCAACACCACTCACCGCAACGCCGACTACCTGCCTGGCATCAAGCTGCCGGCGAACCTTCGCGCCTCGAGCGATGTTGCCGAGGTTCTAGCCGGCGCAGAGCAGGTATTTCTTGCGGTTCCGGCGCAGACCCTGCGCGCAAACCTAACCGAGTGGGGTTCGCTCATTGAGCCGAATGCCATTCTCGTCAGTCTCATGAAGGGCGTCGAGCGCGAAACCGGTTTGCGCATGAGCGAGGTTATTGCCGAATCAACCGGCTTCGCCGCCGCTCAAATCGCGGTTGTCTCTGGCCCGAACTTGAGCCAAGAAATCGCGGCAGAACAGCCGGCTGCATCGGTCGCTTCTTCGAGCTCTCGCGACACCGCAATTGCAGTTGCCGAAGTCTCGAGCAACTCTTATTTCACTTGCTTCACTAACAACGATGTCATCGGCACCGAGTTCGGCGGCATCTTGAAGAACCTCATCGCTGTTGCGATCGGAATCGTGAACGGTGTTGGCTACGGCGAAAACACCAAGGCTTCAATCATGACTCGTGGTCTTGCAGAAATTTCTCGTTTCGCTGTTGCCTATGGCGCTCAGCCAAACACCATGATTGGTCTCGCCGGTTTGGGCGACCTCATTGCAACATCTGAGTCACCGCTTTCGCGAAACCACAAAGCCGGCGAGATGCTCGGTCGCGGTTATTCACTTCGCGAAGTCTTGAAGCGCATGTCGCAAACCGCCGAGGGTCTATCTTCGGTGAAGCCGATTCTCGCTCTCGCAGAAGCAAAGGGCATTGCCATGCCAATTGTTGAGCAGGTGCACGCAGTGCTCGATGGCCGCATGGATCCGCGTGACATTGCACCCCACCTAACTCACGAAACTGACGGACCGGTTCGCGAATAATGTCGAAGCTGCGCGTTGCGCTGCTGTTCGGCGGCCCGTCTTCAGAGCACGAGATTTCGTGCGCATCGGCCGCAGGCGTTCTCGGCGCCATCGATCGCGACAAATACGAAGTCATTCCAATCGGCATTACCAAGTCCGGCAAGTGGACTCTCGCTGCCGACGACGCATCGAAGTGGGCACTTCGCAAGGGCAACCTGGCCACGGTTGAAGACGAGGGCAACGATGTGGTTTTTGCCACGGATGGCAGCCGAGAGCTGTTCTTGACCGACGCCGCGGGCCGCCGCTCGCTCGGAGTGATTGACGTGGTGTTTCCGGTGTTGCACGGCCCTTATGGCGAAGACGGCCAAGTGCAGCGTGAGCTTGAGGCCATCGGCGTTGCCTATGTTGGCAACGGTGTTCTCGCCTCTGAACGCGGCATGGATAAAGAACTTTCGAAAGACGCGTTTCTTGCTGCCGGCATTCCGGCAACTCCGCACGTCGTCTTGACCGAACAGAAAATTATGAGCGACCCAGAGTCTGCTCTCGAAGCAATCAACTCGCTTGGTGCATTGCCGCTATTTGTGAAGCCAGCTCGAGCCGGTTCGTCAAAGGGCGTTAGCAAGGTAAAGACTCCCGAAGATTTGCCAGACGCTCTCGAGACTGCATTTGCCGAAGACAGCAAGATTGTGATCGAGCGCGGCCTCAAGGTTCGCGAAGTTGAGTTTGCCGTTCTAGAGTCGCGCGATGGTGGTCGCCCTCGCGTTTCGGTTCCAGGTGAGATCGTCGTGAAGTCACGAGAGTTCTATGACTTCGATGCAAAGTATCAAGACGAAGATTCGGTCGACCTAATCGTGCCGGCAATTGTTGAACCAGAGTTGCTCGCCAAATTACAAGAATCTGCTGCCGACGCGTTCGTCGCACTCGGATGCGAAGGCTTGGCACGCGCTGACTTCTTCGTGACTGACGATGGCTATTTTGTGAACGAGCTAAACACTCTTCCGGGTTTCACGCCGCTGTCGATGTATCCGAGTTTGTGGCAGGCGAGTGGTCTTGGCTACTCAGAGCTAATCGACGAGCTAATCACTCTCGGCATTCAGCGCCACAGCCGTCGCTAACCGACGCAGTTTTTTGTCGGCTCGATCGCCTGAATGGCCGATGCCAAGTCATCGAGTGCCGAGACTCCGGTTGCTTTTTCTGAATCAACAATTACTTCGATGGCCGGTTTGCGCGCAAAGGTAATGAAGCGATACTTCGGCTTCTGTGATTCATCAACCAGCCAGTCGACGTCAGACGTGGTGACGCATGGCAACGTGCTCGCGGTCACTTCTGGCAGACCGCAGCGAAAGATCACGCTAGTTGGGTTGCCCCAGGCGGCGGTCGATTGGGCGTTCGTGTCGCGGCGTGCGAGCTGAGATGCGGTGTCTGGCAGGCGCACCATTACGTCTGCGCAAGCCGGGTCGTTGGCATCGGCTGCTGGCTCGAGCGAGACCGTTGAGGTGCAACCAGAGAGCCCAGCGGCAAGCAAAATGGTCACCGCCGAGAGGCGCAGCACAGGTGAAATGTTCATCAAATACAGGCTACCTTTGAGTCGTGCCTACCATTGCCGAACTCGGAGAGAACGAGAGCCTCAAGCGCACAATCGCGCGGCTCAACCTGTCGGC
>JBEGTK010000127.1:0-3146 GCA_041179445.1 Actinomycetota bacterium
TGCTTCACGCGCACTGCGCCAGCGTCGATGTCTAGCTCGTCGTGCACCACGATCACGTGCTGAACGTCGACGTCATAGAACTTCATGAGATTCGCAACCGGGCCACCAGAGTTGTTCATGTATGTGCCGGGTTTAGCGAGAATGACTTTTGGGCCACCGAAACCAATTCGGCCTTCGGCTACCGAGGCGTTTGCCTTGTGAGATTTGAAACTCGCAGAAATGCGATCGGCCAGAATGTCTAAAACCATCTGGCCTACGTTGTGACGATTGGCGGCGTAGTCGGGCCCGGGGTTACCGAGCCCAACTACGAGCCATGTCGAATTCGACAAGTTAGAAACTAACTATGCCTTTGGAGCAGCTGCCTCAGCAGCAAGCTCAGCTGAGTGCTCAGCAGCGTTAACCAAAACAGAAGCGATTAGCTCTGTGTCTGGCAAGTCAAGCTTTGCGCCAGCAGGAAGCTTCACGTCGGCAGCGGTCACGTGGAATCCGTCGCCTTCCTTGTTGAAGACAACCTCGACGAACTCAGGAATCGAGGTCGCTGCAACTTCTAGCTTCACGGTCTTGTGAAGTAGGTCGATGGTGTGTCCACCCATTGCTTCACCAACGATATGAACAGGAACCTCAACGTGCACGCGCTCACCCAATACAAGGGTGACCATGTCGATGTGCTCGATGATCTGAGTAACGGCATCCTTGGTTGCGCTCTTTACTAGAACGGTCTGTGGCTTGCCTTCGATGTCTAGTTCGATAACTGCGTTCTTGTGACGAAGCACAAGCGCGATCTCGTGAGCGTTTACGGTGATGTGAACAGGCTCGGTGCCGTGTCCGTAGATTACTGCTGGGGTGCGGCCGGCTGCACGAAACTTGCGTGCTGCGCCCTTGCCGAATGAGTGGCGAACTTCTGCCACCATCTTGATTGCGTCTGACATGTTTTCTTCTTTCACGGATGCGCGACAAACGCATCTTGTTTTGTTTGAACTTTGGTCAACTCAAGCTGTTACGCGAGGACTCGTGCCAGAATCTGGAATTTGCCCCGTCGATTACGGTCTTGGTTTTCACCGCGACCCTCGCCGTTGTCTGCCCCAAGTCTAAGCGAGCCAGCTAGCGCCTGGCAACCCACCGAACAATCAGAGCGGCGAGCAGAATCGCCGAACTGATTTCGGCCGCCAAACCAGGCACCGCGAGTGCGAGCCAGATGCAAAGAACGAAGCCCGACCACGAAACAAACCTCGGCACGACTCGCTCTGTGCTCGGCTGCCCCAGCGCGCTGAGGTGAGCAATCGCGTAGTAGACCAGAACACTGAAACTGCTGAAGCCGATGACTTCGGCCAAGTTGCCAATGGCCACGAGCGAACTTGCCCCAATTGCAATGAGAACTTCTGCCAACCAGGGGCTGCCAAACCGGTTTCGTTGCTCGAATATCTTCGGCAACTCGCGATCTTCGCCCATGGTTGCCGCGGTGCGCGAAACTCCCGCGAGCAAAGCGAGAATCGACCCGAGCGAGGCGACTGTGGCGACGGTGCTCACCCACGCACCAAATGGCAATCGCAAAACACTGAAGAAGTCGATAAACGGCGTTTGTGCGCCGACTAGGTCATCACCTAATACCGCAAGCAGTGCCGTGGTCAAAACCAAATAGAGCGCGATTACAAAGCCCAGAGTTATGACTATGGCAAGCGGAATATTTCGCTTTGAATTTCTGACTTCGTTGCCAAGTGTCGCCACGCGTGCATAGCCTGCGAATGCGAAAAACAACACCGATGCCGCCATGGCGATGTCTTGCGTTGATGTCACAGTGAGCGCCAGATTTGAATTCGCTGCACTTGAATAGTTTGCGATTGCGATTGTTGATGTGAAAACCAGAAAGCCAGTGGTCACCAAAGCGAGCAACACCGCAAGAGCAGCCGTGCGTTGAATGCCGAGCGAATTCACAATGACCATGATGACAATGGCTGAGATTGCAACAAGCTGTTGGTTTTCGGGTGAGGCATAAGCGCCGAGTGCTAGTGAAATGGCCGCAATCGAACCGATTTTTCCAAAAACAAAAGCAAAGCCGGCAACGAACGAAAGCGTGTCATTCTGGTAGGCGCGAGCGTAACTATATGCCCCACCTGGGCGTTCGATTTGTTTGGCTAGTTGATAAACCGATGCTGCGTTAAGCGATGCAACCAGACCTGCAATCGCTAAGGCCACGAACAGCCACTGCCCCGCTAATTCATAGGCAGTGCCGAAAACTACAAACACGCCAGCGCCAAGCATCGAAGCTAGCCCGATAGCGATTGCCCCCGACAGGCCAACCTGTTGCTTCTTTGGGGTCATTGGCCGGTCGGCAAATGCTTAGGCGTGGCCTGGGAACAACTTGTTTACTGAGTCATCGCCAAAGACCGCACTGATTGCAGCGGCGATTAGCGGTGCAATGCTCAACACGGTCAGCTGGTCGAACTGCTTCTCTGGGGTGATTGGCAAGGTGTTGGTCACAACAACTTCGTCAACGGCACCGCTCGAGAGGCGCTCTACTGCAGGGTTCGAGAAGACTGCGTGGGTGGCGGCAACGATTACCTTGGCCGCGCCGTTCTTCTTTAGCGCCTGAGCTGCGGCAACAATGGTGCCGCCGGTGTCGATCATGTCGTCAACCAGCAAGCAGGTGCGACCTGCAACGTCACCAACGAGTTCGTGAGCCTCAACCTGGTTTGGGCGGTCTGGGTCGCGACGCTTGTGAATGATCGCAAGCGGAGCACCCAAGCGCTCGGCCCAAATGTCAGCAACGCGAACGCGACCCGAGTCTGGTGAAACGACGGTTAGCAATTCGCCCGCGTACTTCTCGGCAACATAGTCAGCCAAAAGTGGCAGTGCCCAAAGGTGGTCAACCGGGCCATCGAAGAAACCCTGAATCTGTGGAGTGTGCAGATCGACAGACATCAAACGGTTTGCACCGGCGGTCTTAAACAAGTCGGTCATTAGGCGTGCAGAGATTGGCTCGCGACCCTTGTGCTTCTTGTCTTGACGAGCGTAAGGAAAGAACGGTGCAACAACTGTGATGCGCTTTGCGCTCGCACGCTTTAGTGCGTCGACCATGAGCAGCTGCTCCATGACCCAGTTGTTAATGCCAGCTGCGTGTGACTGAATTACGAAAGCATCGACACCGC